>CAMEKM010000048.1 GCA_945921355.1 uncultured Bacteroidales bacterium | reverse complement strand
AAAAAACCAAGTAAGAATATGAAACGCCTCATTCCTTTAATAGCCCTTTTCGCTCTCGTTTCTTGCCAACCGCAGGACCCTATTGAGAAACAGATTGACCATCTCCTTTCGCAGATGACCCTTGAGGAGAAGATTGGTCAGATGAACCAACTCGACCCTTCTTGGAGTGCAGCAGAGAAGGAAGCACAAATTCGTGAGGGCTTGGTAGGTTCTATTTTCAATATCGTTGACCCACACGAGGTTAATCGCCTCCAGCGTATGGCAGTCGAGGAAACGCGTTTAGGTATTCCGTTGCTTGTAGCGCGCGATGTCATTCATGGCTTCCGCACCATCTATCCTATACCATTGGGTCAAGCAGCCACTTTCGACCCCGCCTTAGTAGAAGAGGCAGCGCGCTTGACTGCTGACGAGGCAGTGCAAGCAGGTGTACGTTGGACGTTCTCACCAATGGTGGACGTAGCACGCGACCCTCGTTGGGGACGTGTGGCAGAAGGCTATGGCGAGGACACCTATCTCACTTCCGTCATGGGTGCTGCTGCGGTGCGTGGCTATCAGGGTAGCGACTCCATTGTTCGCCTTGCTGCTTGTGTCAAGCATTTCGCTGGCTACAGCGTATCCGAAGGCGGACGCGACTATAACTCCACTTGGATTCCCGAGGTGCAACTCCGTGAGACCTATCTGCCACCGTTCAAAGCGGCTCTTGACGCAGGTTCACTCTCTATCATGTGTGCTTTCAATGACATCAACGGTGTGCCTGCTTCGGGCAATAAGCACCTCAATGTAGATATCCTCCGCCACGAGTGGCAGTTCGATGGCTTGCTTGTATCCGATTGGGGCTCTATTGGCAATATGGTGGCTCATGGTATCTCTACTGACCTCTGCCAGACGGCAGCCCACAGTTTGGATGCACAGGTGGATATGGATATGCAGAGCAATGCGTATCTATGGTATCTCGACGACCTCGTTGCACAAGGCAAAGTCAGCGAGAAGCAGCTGGACGCATGCGTGCGCAATATCTTGCGCATGAAGTTCCGTTTGGGGCTATTTGATAATCCATATTGCTATATCGAGGACACCCCTACCTATTTCGCTCCCGAAGCTCTTGCAGCAGCTCAACGCGCTGCCGAAGAATCCGCAGTGTTGTTGAAAAACAACAATACCTTGCCTTTGAACAATTCAAAATTCAAAATTCAAAATTCAAAATTGAGCATAATGGTCTGCGGTCCCCTCGCTCACGCCCAACACGACCAGAACGGCACTTGGTGCTTCGACAAGGTGGATTCCATGACTATCACTCCGCTGATGACGTTCCGTCAGTTGGCTGAGCAGGGTGAGATTCGCCTCATCGAGCAAACAGGCAAGCACTGGTCACGCGAGGTCAGTGCAGCGAATATCGCTTCTCTCACTCGTTTGGCTCGCCAAGCCGATGTGATACTTTATTTCGGTGGCGAGGAGAGTATCTTGTCAGGCGAAGCACGCTGCCGTGCGCATCTCAATCTGCCTGGCGACCAATCCGCTCAGCTCCGCGCGCTCAAGGCTACGGGCAAACCAGTGGTGCTTACTGTCATGGCGGGTCGCCCATTGTGTATAGGCGAGGATATCGACCTCGTGGACGCGGTGCTGTATGCTTTCCATGGTGGCACCATGCAAGGCCCTGCGTTGGCTAATCTCATTATGGGTAAGGTTGCACCTTCGGGACACCTGCCTATCACTTTCCCTAATGCGGAGGGGCAGATTCCTTTGTATTATAATAAGAAGAATACAGGCCGTCCTACCGACCACCCTATGCTGATGGATGATATCCCTGTAGGCGCAGGCCAGTTCTCTATTGGTGAATCCAGCTATTGGTTGGAATACGGCGATCAGCCACTCTATCCATTCGGCTACGGCTTGACCTACACCACTTTCGAGTATGGTCCCGTTGTCCTCTCGGACACTGTCCTATTCACTGAGAATAATTCAAAATTCAAAATTCAAAATTCAAAATTGCAGGCTTCCTGCGTAATTACAAATACGGGCAGCACAACCGCCGTAGCCGTCCCTCAACTCTACATCCGCGACCTTGTGGGCTCGCTCACTCGCCCTGTTCGCGAACTAAAGGGTTTCCAACGCGTGACTATCCCTGCGGGCGAATCACGCACGGTCACTTTCGAATTGACCGCAGAGGACCTCGCATACTGGCATTTAGCGGAAGGTGTCACTTTGGGTGCTGATGGCGCATATGTGCATACTGCCGAGTCGGGTGACTTCCATGTATGGATTGCCCCCAACGCCGCCGAAGGCCAACCCGCTAAATTCACATTGAAATAAACAACTACAAAATATTAACCTTTAAAATGTTATAATTATGAAGAAAAATTTTCTCAAATCATTCGCACTTATAGCGATGTTATTTAGTGTTAGCACACTTGCAGCTGCCACCTATTGCGCTGCGCCTATCACCAGCACGCAGGCAGTCCACACAGCACACATCACCTGTTCTTCACTTGGAGGCAACCAATATCAATTCGTGTTCGAATCTACGGATGCTTTCGTTACGTACAACGATGGTTCCAACTTCTTCATGAATGTCAATGGAGTAGGTGGCTTCCATGCATCTAAAAACCTCACACAAAAAGGCAACACCCTATCGGTGATTATTGAGTCCAATGTAGCGCCTACTATCTATGCAGGTGATTTCTTCGTGCAATATGAAGATGGCGAAGCATGGTTCAAACTGCCTATTGACGCCGACTTCTCGCAAGTATGCGATGGTTCTGACACTCCCGATACTCCTGACACTCCCGATACACCTGACACTCCAGATACACCTGATACTCCAGAAGATCTTCAAGAAGGTGCATGTTCTGGTACGGCAAAGGGTGTTGATTCCTACTATACCGAGGCCGATCCCGACCATGCTGTCACTTCACTTGAACAAGGATTCTATTGGCAAGTTCAGACCACTACTACTGGTGTGAATATCACGGTACAATTCCTTGACAATCTCCCTGGCATGGCATCCCCATATCTTTTCCGTTTCGACCAAAATGGTGTGATGATGGGTGGTGATATCCAAATGGCTGGTTGGGATGCTGCCACGCGCACAGCTACCCATACTCTTACTGGTTTAGTTAATGGAGAGCAATTGGTATTCTTGGTGAAAGTGGCACTTGAAGCGGGCAAAGTTCTCTTTACAGAGCGTGTTTCTTATACTGTTGGTGAAAATTGCGAAACAACCGATATGGATAATGTAGCTACCAATACTGCTGCTAAGAAAGTGATACAAGACGGTCAAATCTACATCATTCACAATGGTATTCGCTACAATGCTCTGGGTATGCAGATTAAATAACCATACCCCTTACAAAGCAAAACTCAAAACAACAAATATTAACTTTATTATTAACTTTATTATTAACTTTATTATTAACTTTTAAATTATTACGGTTATGAAAAAACATTTTCTAAAATCATTCGCACTACTCGCGATGCTGTTTAGTGCGCTAACCATGAGTGCTAAGCAGTACTGTGGGGAAGCTATGACATCTACTATTGGATGGGATGGACAATATGAGTTATCTGCCGAAAAAGTAAGTGATACTCAGTCGCGTCTCACTATTTCTGTAACAGGTGGAGAACAAATAACAGGTTTCTATCAGTTAATCATTCAAAACTTGGGTGGTGGTACTGCTTCAAAATGGATATTTGATCCCAATGATGCAGATTTTAGTAAGGCAGAATTATTTAGTATTGCTGCTGATGGAAAATCTGCTGTAATCAATATAAATTGGACTACTTACCCAACTAAAGATATTCAGGTACATATGATTTTGAGAAGAAATAATAGTGCTGGAGGTTCTGATATTTTTGGAAATACAATCACAGATTTAAATGTATTAACTGCATGTGGTGGTTCAGGCGAAGTGTATGATGTGAATTTTGCTCTCGCTTCCAATGGTTCTTCTGCTGAAGCTACTTCAGGAGATGCTGCACAAGCGATTGATAATAACCCAGGTTCACGTTGGGAATCTGCATCAGCAGATCCTCAAACTTGGACGTTGGATCTTGGTCAAGCACGCATCTTTAATACCCTTGAGATCGTTTGGGAAGGTGCGTATGGAAAAACATTTACCGTTTCTGTAAGTGATGATAAGGAGACTTGGACACCTGTTTGGACTGTAGAAGGTCAAGAATTGGCAGGTTTCCCTTACACTCAAACACAAAAGATTGATAAAACTACTGCCCGCTATATCCAATTCCATGGTACAGCTCGTGGTACAGGTTATGGCTATTCTTTCTGGGAATTCCGTGTATATCTTGCAGGTACAAGTACGCTTACTTCGCTTGAAGCAAAACCTGCTAACGGGCTTGCTAAAGTAGGTGAAGGTCTTACTATCAACGTTACTGCTAAAGACCAAAATGGTAAACCTATGGCTGATGTTGGTGAAGTAACCTATACAATCACTCCTGCTGGTGCTGGTACTATCACCAACAATGTATATACCCCTGCAAGAATTGGTTTGGCTTCTATCGTTGCTACTATCGGCAAAGTAAGTGCTCCTGCATTTGAAGTATTTGCTTATGATGGCGAAAATGTGGCATTGAGTTCAGATATCAACAATAGCAAGATTGTTGCTCAATCCGTCTTTGCTCCAAGCGGTACAGATGCTTGGTATGCTATTGATGGCAACGAGGGAAGCGTATGGCAAGGTTCTGCTACTAATGGTGGCGATGGTGATGAAGAATCTCGCACATACGACTCTTGGTTTGTAGTAGATTTCGGTGCTTACTACGATATCAACCTTGTTTCTATCAAATTTGAAGGTGCTTGTTCACAAGAATATCATGTGGACTTCTCCGCGGATAATGCTACTTGGAATGTAGCATACAACCATGCGGGTAATGCAGGTATTAATGCTCACACTAAACTCATTTATGGCAATGATCTCCAAAACAACACCAAAGCGCGCTACGCACGTTTCTATAGTACAAAAGCAGCGACACAATGGGGTATGAAGATGTTCGAATTCAAGGTATTTGGTACTCCATGGGTAGCTCCTGCTGACGATGTAAAACCTGTGATGGGTACTGCTGCTCTCGTTTCTAAGACACACAATACGGCTGTGATAGCAGTCACTGCTACCGACAACGAAGAAGTAGGCAAATATCGTGTTGTATCTGCTGCTCCTGCGTATGACAAGATGTTGGTTCCTACAGATGGTAAAATTATCGTTACAGATCTTACCCCTTCTACAGAATATGAGCTCACCATTACAGCTGTTGACTTGGCAGGAAATGAATCTGAGAATGCAGTTACAGTTGCTGTCGCTACAGCAAAATATGACGTTGCACCATCTGCTTTGCCTGTTGCTCCGACTTATCCAGCAAACCAAGTAAAGGCAGTTTATTCCGCTACTTATGAAGCAGACTGCAACTTTGGAGAGTGGAATTCTGGAACACAATACACCCAAGAAACCTATGGCAAGAAATTTGTAACTGTGGGTGGCGGCTATTTTGGCTTGGTTGATTTTGAGCTGAACTGCTCCAATATGGAAGCGCTTCATTTGGATGTATGGACTGCTGATGATATGACTTTCCGCGTAGTTCCTATTCATGGTGCTGCTGAAGTAGGCGTAACTGTAAGTCTCAAAGGCCAACAATGGAATTCAGTAGATATTCAGTTGTCAGAATTTGTAGGCGTTCCTAATTGGACAAATGTTACCCAAATGAAGATTGATAATGCTTCTAATAGAACATTCTGGCTTAACAATATCTATTTCTATACCACTCAGGCACCAGATACTGATGATGAGGCTCCTACAGCAGTTATTGCTACGGCTACTCCGTCCTATTTCTCGGTAACAATCCATGCTCAAGCTACTGATAATTCAGGTGCAGTTGTTTATGAAGTAAAGAATGGTGAAGATGTTCTTGCTAGTCGCACAGGTGTATCTGCAGAAAATACAGATATTGTGGTTAGCAATTTGACTCCAAATACAGATTATAATCTCACATTGGTAGCAAAGGATGAGTCTGCTAATGCAGCAAAACCAGTTAATATTGCTGTTAAGACTTTGGAAGCACCTGCTCCTGCTCCTGCTCCTACACATGCAGCTGAGAATGTATATGCTATCTATTCCGATGCATATACTTCTCCTATTTCTTTTGGTATCGGAGGTTGGGGACAAGCTACCGTGGCTACTGAAGGTAACCTTGCTGCGGAAGATAAGGCATACCTCTTGCAAAATACCAACTACCTCGGCTGGGAGATTAATAATAACCAACCATTTGATGTATCTGCATACAACAAATTCCACATCGATATCTACGCATTAGCAGAGGGCACTTTGCAAATCACTCCAATCTCTGCTGGTCCAAAAGAGGACGTTCAAACATTGACGCTCCAAGAAGGTTGGAATCAGTTTGATATAGATTGTGCTGCATTCACAGGTGTTGAATTTGATAAGATTATTCAACTTAAATTTGCAGAAGGTGGCAATGCTACATACTTTATCGATAATGTATATTTCTACAAACCAGCAGTTGGTTCTGCTGTAGAAAATACACAAGTTGAGGTACAATCTCAAAAATTCATTCGCAACGGCGTATTGTACATCATCCGCAATGGTGTTACATACGACGTTATGGGTCGCGTAGTACGCTAATCCATTTATTAGGTTAGGGAGGGTGACTCCCTCCCTAACTTCCTAAATAATCCAAGACAATATGACACAACTCTAAAATTTTACAATCATGAAACACTTATTTATTTCTTTCATTCTATGCAGTTTGACACTATCTGCTTTCGCTCAAGAAACGGATGTCAACTTCGCACTCGCTTCCAATGGTGCAACAGCAATTGCCACATCGGGTAATCCGCTCCTCGCTATTGATGATAATACGGGTACGCGTTGGGAATCTGAACATGGTGTTGATCCTCAAACTCTAACTATTGATTTGGGACAACCTCGTACATTCAACACTATCCAAATTGTGTGGGAAGGTGCGTATGGCAAGACATTTACCGTTTCTGTCAGTGATGATAAAGCAACTTGGAAACCCGTTTGGACTGTTGAAGGTCAACAATTAGCAGGCTTCCCTTATACTCAAACGCAAACATTTGATAAAACCACTGCACGCTACATCCAATTCCATGGTACAGAGCGCGGAACAGGTTGGGGCTACTCATTCTGGGAGTTCCGAGTATATCTCACTGGCGTAAGTCGTCTCACCACACTTGAAGCTAAACCAATGGCTAATCTTACGAAGGTAGGCGAAGAGAATACCATTACCATTATTCAGAAAGACCAAAATGGATTGCTTATGGAGGATGCAGACGAGGTGACTTATACCATCCTTCCTGCAGATGCAGGTACTATCACCAACAATGTCTATACGCCTGCGAAAGTGGGTGCTGCACTCATCAAGGCAGCTATTGGTGAGATAGAGGCTACTCCATTCGAAGTGTTTGCTTACGACGGCGAAAATGTGGCGGCAAGTACTAACAAAGAGAATAGCAAAGTGATTGCTCAATCCGACATCAATCCCGAACTTGATGCCAATAATGCATATTATGCTGTGGATGGCAATGACGCTACTATATGGCAAGGTTGCTACAATGGCGAAGCAGGTGCTGGCGATGAAGCAGCTCGCACCTACGATGCATGGTTTACAGTGGACTTGGGGGCTTATTACGATGTAAATATGGTGTATATCCTATTCGAAGGAGCTTGTTCACAGATATATCACGTGGACTTCTCTGAAGATAATGCGGATTGGACGACTACCTACACTTATG
This sequence comes from uncultured Bacteroidales bacterium, assembly GCA_945921355.1. GTDB lineage: Bacteria > Bacteroidota > Bacteroidia > Bacteroidales > Paludibacteraceae > Colicola. Next base: position 4,024 of record CAMEKM010000048.1, on the reverse strand, counting down.
AGGGTAATGCAGGTATCAATGCTCATACAAGAGCAATCTATGGCAATGATCTCAAGAATGCCTCTAAAGTGCGTTATGTACGCTTCTGGAGCACCAAAGCTGCTACTCAATGGGGTGTGAAGATGTACGATTTCAAGGTATTTGGCTTGCCTTTACAAGTAACGGACATTTCTGCTATTGCTACACCAGAAAACTATATGACAAAGGTAATGGAGAATGGTCAGCTCATCATCATCCACAATGGTGTGAAATATGATACTACTGGTAAAATGATACAATAAACAAAGATAGGGACAATCACAATCTCACTTATAATAACCAATAAAATATTATGTATATGAAAAAAATCATGCTATTTTTGGCCATCTCGTGTTCTCTGCAATTAATGGCCGTCAATCTTTCAATCCAAAAAACGGATAATACACAACGACTGCAAGACATTACCAAAATTGGCAAACTCATTTTTGTAGAGAATGATTTGCAGTTATTAGACAAAGCGGGCAAGTTACTTGCTTCTGAACCTATTACATCGATACGAAAAATCATTTTCGTAGAATCTCAAGCTACAGCACTTGAAAGTGTGGACACCGAAATGCTATTGGTTTACCCTAACCCCACACAATCTACTCTATTTATCAAAGGAATAGATGCACAAGTTATTCGTGTGTATGATTTGAATGGCAGATTATTATTGAGCGAATATGGCACACAAGTCAACGTAAGTGAATTGTCTTTGGGTACATATCTCCTACAAATTGGTACACAGGTCGTACGATTTATCAAGAATTAAAAACTATTTAAACTTTTTATACATTATGAAACGAATCACATGTCTTGCTATCCTATTCGCTATGACAATGGGAATTAGCGCACAAACTCAAACGCAAGTAAAGATGCAAATCTGGAAAAATGGTAAACCTACCAACTATGTAGTTTCCACAGAGATTGATAGCATCACATTTTTAGAAGAAACCATTGCCCCTAAAACTGTTAAAGGAACCAAGATTTGGCCTATTGTCTTAGATGGCATATCAGTAGATGCTAATGCGTCAAAGATAGTCGCTGACTTCCGTCCAGACGATGTAGGCAGATTCTTGTATATATGGGATAATACCTACGTGGCTAATCACAACTCTACAGGTCTCAACTTCTACGGCAACACTGATGGTTTCTATGCTCTCATGGTTAGCACTTTAGGTTGGGCTGGTTGTGGCTTATGCCTCACCGAAACAGACGCAAGCAAGGCTTGGGAAACTGCTGAGGCTCTCCGCGCTGCTATCGTTGCAAGTCCAGACGACTACTACCTCCACATGGCTCTCAAATCAACCGACAAAGCATCACACTGCTTCTTTATCTTCGGTTCTGAGGCTACCAAGTTTGTCATTGGTTCTACCGCTGTTTACGATGGTCCTCTCTACGAAGACTTCACACGTAATGGTGAGTGGGCTGAGTTCGACATCCCAATGTCACGCTTCGCTACTGCTCTCGCTACCACCACTTGCGCTGCTGGCGTTAACGTATTCGTAGCACTTACTGAGGGTTTTGCTGGTGCACAACTCAACCTCGACGCTGTTTACTTCTACAAGAAATAAGTAAACTATATTACAGAAATAGAAGGATTCTGTTACCTAAAGTGAACCCCAAAATTCAGACAATTTGGGGTTCACTTTGTACCTTCTTTCTTTTGAGATTAGCGTCTATAATTCTCCCAATTGGTGTCACGTATGTCGCCTGACTTGAGAAACGTAGCCACGTTTGCACTAATCTTTGCAGTAGTTTCGTCCAATGGAGTAAAACCACCCGAGAACGGTCAACTCATCATCCACAATGGTGTGAAGTATGACGTGAGTGGCAGAATGATAAAATAATTTATCGCGTTATTTTTGCGCTTGTAACGCTAAATTGTTTTCAGCGCTGCTTATAGCGATTGATTTGGGCATTGGAAACACGTTGCATTTGTTCTAAACGATTGATATCTTTCATCAGCCAGCCAAGTTGATAGGTGTCGGAAAGTGCCTGCTTTTCTTGGTCATTGAGATAATACACCCAATTACGATTAGGTTTATCACCTTTTCCTTCGACACGAATTTTGTGCTGATGATGGGTGCTGATAAAATTGAGTAGGGCAAGTGCATCTTCGTTTTCAATGGTCATAATTTCGTGGTGTGCTCCGTCTTGAAAATGATGATTGCGACCAGCGAATTTAGTATCTTCTCCTTCAGAGTGGAGTAGGATAGACTGCTGGTTTACTTGGATATTTCCGTAGTAATAACTTTTCACGATAGTTTGCCGATTATCCAATACGTATGCTTGCAAAAAATTACGCGAGGTATTGCTGCCTGTATTAAGGAGGCGATGCACATACTTACCATAATCTTCATAGTTCGCATTCTTTTCGTATTTAAAGCGTTTGATAAGTCCATCCACTTGCTCCAATAATGGAGGCAAGAGGGTGTCTGTGTATGCCAATGTGCGTTGCGCTTCGAGATACGTGATGCTATCTTCAAGTGCCTTAGCAAGACGACGTTGTGTAACCTGTTTGGGATAAGTGTTGTGCAAAGAATCTAATACAATACGTGCCTGGCGCCATTGTCCACTATCTACGAGTGCTTGTGCGTCAGAGATGAGCGCTGTCGCTTGTTGTTCCGCTGAAGGTTGGCAAGCGATAAGGGTTATTGCGCAAAGCGTGCAAATAAAAATGTGTTGCTTTATCATATGCTATGGTTTGTAATACGATTTATATTTTCGCTGCAAAAGTACGAAAAAAAACACAATTCTGCAAGAGAATTGCGTTTTTCTAATAAAAATTTTCACCTTCCCGTTTTCAGTTTTCAGTTTTCAGTTTTCTCTTTTTCCTCGTCTAATTCGGACATTTCTTCAATTTGTTCCAGTTCCTTCTCCCATCTATTTCTGTAAATAGTACGCCCCCGTGACCTACGAACTATACAGATAATAAATATAGTTAACAAACATACAATAGACATACAAACTCCTACCCAATCCACTTTCCCGCCATGGAACGTTGAAGGTGTAAAATCAAAAACAAGTCCCAATATGATTATTAAAATCATTAGTTTATGCCCTTGACCATTTATATATGTATGTGATCGCTTCATTTGTTTTGCTACGTCCAATAATTGACCTGAACGAATATCTTTCATCTTAATCATAAAAACGGGTGTTATTACACTTACAAGCACTAAGACAGACACGATAGTCAGATAACCTAGTTGCCACCAATCCACATCTATCTCTGGCACACAAAGTTTCATCGTCCATATAAAAACAAGCACACTACCCAAGAAAATCAGCAAAACCCATGAGCCTATTACATCTTTTCTTTGTTTTTTCACCAATACATCACGCATAAGTCTTTCATTGACTATCTCCTGCTTATTCAATTTCTCTTTCAGCGCAGCCAGTTGCTCGCGCATTTCTTGCAATTCATCCATAATATATAATTCGTTAAAGGTTAATGGTTACTGTTTCTTCAATTCTTCGCGGATACGAACCAGCCGTACCGACACATTTTTGGCACTGATACCCACAATTTCCCCGATTTCATCGTAACTCAAGTTCTCCAACCACAGCATAATAATTGCCCTGTCAAACACGCCCAAACGATGAATTCGCTTGTAGAGCATCTGTATTTGGTGCATATCTTTGTCGGTTTCATCGAACAAATCGATATTCACATCCAGCGCAATATGCTCTCCACGCCTTTTCTCTTTTCTGTCCATAGAGATGCAGGTATTCATTGTTACCCGATAAATCCATGTCTCAATTTTGCTCTCGTTCCGAAACTTCTTATAGCCCTGCCACAGATGAATCAATGTCTCTTGAAAGAGATCATCTATCTCATCCTTGTCTTTGGAGAACATATAGCAGATACTGTATATCGTGCTCTTCTGCTCCTTGACCAGGGCTGCAAATTCTTTTTCTTCCTGTTTCATGTCCTTTTTGTTTTATGCTTTTGCCTTTTAGACGTAGCACTTACATGATTTACTACAATATTTTTTACTTT
>CAMEKM010000047.1 GCA_945921355.1 uncultured Bacteroidales bacterium | reverse complement strand
GTTGTCCTTCTCCTGCGAGTTGCAGGGCGTTGATGATTTCTGTTCTTTTCATTATAGTGTTTTGTATTATTATTCTTTCTATAAGTAGTCTATCTTCGGGGTATCTTCGGGGTATCTTCGGGGAATCACCTCCATGGATAGTTGCTTAGAATGGTGCTGGTGTATCATCCAGTTTAGCACCTTCTGATTCGATGGGCATAGAGTTCATTCTGCTTGATTGTGTACCATATTGTACATCGGCATATAAACTCTCATCATATGCATCGTTTTCATTCTGGAAGCGGGTGTACTTACCTATGAAACGAAGCCATATCTCATCGGTAGCACCATTACGGTGTTTAGCCACGATGATTTGTCCCAATCCACGCAAATCCTTTCCATTGCCATCGTCATAGAGTTTGTAGTACTCTGGACGGTGGATAAAACATACCATATCGGCATCTTGCTCAATAGCACCAGACTCACGGAGGTCAGAGAGTAGGGGTTTCTTGCCATCCACATTGCTATTGCTTGAGTCGCGTTTTTCTACCGCACGACTAAGTTGGCTGAGGGCAATTACTGGTATATCCAATTCCTTAGCCAGTCCTTTTAATGTACGCGAGATGATACTAACCTCTTGCTCACGACTGCCGAAATTCGTACCGTTGGCGTTCATCAATTGTAGGTAGTCGATGATGATAAGTTGTATCTTCTTATCTTTCACCAATTTACGTGCTTTGCTGCGCAACTCAAATACGCTTAGACCTGGTGTGTCATCCACATAGATTGGTGCATTTTGTAGTACACTGATGTTATTTTCGAGTTTATCCCATTCAGCCTTTGTTAGTCGTCCGTTTCGAATTTTGCTACCCTCAATCTCGCATACATTCATAATAAGACGATTGACTAATTGCACGTTGCTCATCTCTAACGAGAAAATGGCTACTGGAATGTTGAAATCAACTGCAATGTTCTTCGCCATAGAAAGCACAAAAGCAGTTTTTCCCATAGCTGGACGGGCTGCAATGATGACTAAATCTGATTTTTGCCAGCCTGATGTGATTTTGTCCAATTCTGTGAAGCCACTGGGAATACCCGAAATATTACCTTCGTTTTGCGATGCTTTGTGCATGCGCTCAAAGGCTTCTGTGATTACGGGGAAAATATGAGTGACATCGCGTTTCTGTGAACGTTGTGAGATTTCGAATACACCAGCTTCTGCTTCTTGCATGAGCTCATCCACATCCTGTGTCTCGTCATAACCCTTTTCTTCGATTTGGCATGCCAACCCAATCAAATCGCGTGCAGTGGCTTTTTGCGCCACAATCTGTGCATGATAGCGCAAATGGGCAGCTGAAGCTACTCGCTGTGTCAGTTCGCTGAGATAAACCACACCACCAGCCAATTCGAGATTGCCCATTGTTCTCAGTTCTTCCGTTACGGAAAGCACATCTATAGGAGCGTCTTTAGTAGATAGTGATCTAATTGCTTCAAAAATATGGCGATGTTGATCGGAATAAAACGATTCAGGGCGCAACAAGTCAGCCACTGTTGCGAATGCGTCTTTTTCTATCATCAAAGCACCAATCACAGACTGCTCCAATTCAAGCGCCTGTGGTGGTAACTTACCCATCTCATTGGCACCTACTTTGAGGATGGTAGGTTGAGTAGTTTTACGTTTTGTCTTATTTGTTGGTGTTGGCATATTGTTTTAATAGTTCGTATGCGGCAGTAAAACTGCTGATTTCATTGTTTAATACGCGCTGTTCGGTTCGTGCGATAATCTCCTCCATGACCTCTGATTTGTAGAAGCCGTCCAATAGGTTTTGATTGATGGTTTCGTACATCCAATATTTGGCTTGTTGCGTGCGCAAATGGTCGAGATATCCATTTTCTTTGGTAAATTGGATGTAACCTTCAATCATTTTCCATACATCCATGATTCCATTTCCTTCTACAGCAGAGCAGGTAACTGCATATGGCTTCCAACCTGATTCTGTGGGAGGAAAGAGTGATAATGCATTCTTGAAACTCACTCTCGCTGCTTCGGCTCGTTCCACATTGTTGCCGTCACATTTGTTGATTGCAATACCATCAGCCATCTCCATGATACCACGTTTGATACCTTGTAGTTCATCACCTGTGCCTGTCACTTGTAGTAGCAAGAAGAAGTCCACCATCGAATGAGCAGCTGTTTCAGATTGTCCGACACCCACCGTTTCTACGATGATTGTATCAAATCCAGCAGCCTCACATAATACGATTGTTTCGCGAGTCTTGCGTGCAACACCTCCCAGACTACCTGCTGATGGGCTAGGGCGGATAAATGCATTATTTTCTACAGAGAGTTGGTTCATGCGTGTCTTATCGCCCAATATACTACCTTTGCTGCGTTCTGATGATGGATCGATCGCCAGTACGGCTAAATGCTTACCCATATGGCAGAGTTGTGTGCCGAGTGCTTCGATAAAAGTGGATTTACCTGCACCAGGTACACCTGTGATACCCAAACGAATGGCATTGCCAGCGTAGGGTAGGCACTTCTCGATGACTTGTTGTGCGATAGTCTGATCGCTTGGTAGGTTGCTTTCTACGAGTGTCACTGCTTGGCTAAGCAAACGCAGGTCACCACGCAGAATACCCTCCACATATTCATCGGCAGAAAGCACTTGCTTCTTACGACGAAATGTAGCATATGGATTCACCGAAGGCAGGTTCTCTACACCAGCATTGACGGTCAATCCTTTGTATTCGCTGCTATTTTCGGGATGTTTCATGTATTATTCTATTGTCCAATTGATGCGGATTTTTAGCGCAGAGTGTGCGGGGTCATTGGTAATCAATGTAATAACACGTGAATATTCTGCGGCATCGGTAATTTGCGTAGCGTTGATATCCAATTTCAAATCCACACTCTTGCCTCCTTTGATAGTGGACTTAGGAGCTGTGATATGCACATAATCTTCGTCGGAGACAATACGACGAATAAGCAGTGGATTGACACCAACGTTCGCTACATGTAATTTGTGCGATGATAATTTACCTTTTTTAATCACGCCCAAATCAATTGTTGCACTTGTTTCTATGATTGGAGCTTGTTGACGCTCTTCCACAGTCATTTGTGAGAAATCTTCACGCAAATCAGCCTTGAGGGTAATGGCATATTGATCCGACAACACGCGTTTGCCGTTAACTACCAAGTATATTTTCGTATCCACAGGACCATACAGCGGACATTCTGCAGATTGCAATGCCACTTGTAGTTTACCCGTTTGCCCTGGTTGCAGTGTTTTGAGGGTGAGTTGAATAGCGTAATGTTTATCTTGCTCACGTGTCAAGAAATCCACTGTGATAGGTTGCTCAGAAGTATTGGCATATTCGATTTCTAATTGTCGATTGGCGCCTTTCTTCACCGTTCCAAAGTTGAGCGATTTCTTTTTCAATCGCAATTCACCCATTTGTATTGGGTATTGGTCGGTGGTAGTAACTGGCTTAGGAATCACTTCACCTTTGATATACAATTTGGTTGTTGCTTCTGCGGCATTACTGGTGACTGTGATTGTCTTTTGGAAACGACCTGGGCGACCATTTGGATTGTAAGTAACGGTGATATTGCCCGTTGCACCTGGCTCAATAGGTTCGTGTGTCCATTTGGGAGTGGTGCAACCACAACTTGCTTTGACGTTGGTCAATACCAACGGTACCATACCTTCGTTGGTAAATTCAAAGATGGTTGTCACTCTGCCATCGGCTTCGTTAATCTTACCGAAATCATGGGTTGTTTTGCTAAATGTAATCACTGGCTCTTGTGCCATCATTGCCATGCTCAACAGCATTGCTGAAAATAAGATTATATTTTTCATATCGTATTGTTTATTTAGTTCATTGCTCCTTCATCAACGGCATTGATAGATGGTATTGCTCGCAATTTCATACATATCTGGCTGACCACTTTCTGTTTGAAGACCACCAATTCTATATTGCACACAAACATTCCGTTATCGGATGTTACATGTAGTTCACGCAGATTGGTTTTATGCTCATCGCAGATGATATTAAGGATGTTCATCAACACACCAAACTTATCAGCTCCTTGGATATGTATCTTAGCGACATGTGATTGTGTTGTTTCGTCACGTTGTAATGCTGCTATCCGTTCGTTGGTTTTCTTGAAATATTTTTTGATATTATCTTTCGCTTTCGCTGTGACGGCAATCTCCAGCCATTCTGGTTCTGGCTTTTGTTTTTTCGATGTCAATATCTCGACCTGGTCACCACTCTGCAAGATATAACTCAACGGACGTGCACTGCGGTTGACGTTTGCGCCGATACAGTGTTCACCCAATTCGGTGTGCAGCTGATATGCCAAATCTAACACGGTGGCTCCCTGTGCGAGTGTGCGAATATCGCCTTTGGGAGTGAAGACAAATACTTCGTGTGCAAAAAGGTTCAATTTAAATGTATCCAAGAACGCAATAGCATCAGGGTCTGGATTAGCCAATACGTCTTTTATTTCTTTGAGCCATTTATCCAATTCGCCTCCGCTATTCTCGCCCGTTTTGTAGCGCCAATGGGCTGCCAAGCCATGCTCTGCTATCTCATGCATACGCTTCGTACGTATCTGCACTTCTATCCACTGACCATTTTGTCCCATCACGGTCACGTGCAGTGCTTCATATCCATTGGCTTTAGGCATCGAAATCCAGTCGCGTATGCGTTCTGGATGAGGGCGATAAATTTCTGTAATGGCAGAATAAATCATCCAACATTGGTCTTTCTCCGAAAAGTCCGAACTCGGTTCAAATACGATGCGGGCTGCCAATAGGTCGTATATCTGTTCAAATGGTATGCCTTTTTTCACCATTTTTTTGTAAACAGAATATACTGTTTTCGTGCGGGCATATAATTTGAAATCGTAGCCCATCATCGTGAGTTTCCTGCGTATTGGGGCAGCAAAACTCTCGAAACTATCCATCTGCGTATCCTTGTTGGCACGCAACTTAGCTTCTATTTCAGCATATTGCTCTGGATATTCATACTTGAAACTCAGGTTCTCCAATTCGGATTTGATAGGGAATAACCCCAAGCGGTGCGCCATGGGCGCGTAGATATATTGCGTTTCGGCTGCAATCTTACGTTGTTTCTCAGGGCGTTGCGCAGCCAAAGTTCGCATGTTGTGTAATCGGTCGGCTAATTTGACAAGCATCACGCGTACGTCTTCTGACATGGTAAGCACCAACTTACGCACGTTTTCTGCTTGCTTCATGGCTTTGTCGGCAAACACGCCGCCCGACAATTTGGTTAGTCCTTCTACAATACTCGCAATCTTATCTCCAAACTGATGCCTGATGTCATCTACAGTGTAGTCGGTATCTTCCACCACATCGTGCAGCAACGCAGCACAGATGCTCGTACTACCCAAGCCAATCTCCTTCACCACAATGCGAGCTACAGATAGCGGGTGCATGATATATGGCTCACCAGATAGGCGACGTACGCCATTATGCGCTTGCTTTGCAAAATGGTATGCACGAGTAATCAACTCGATACGCTGGCTGTGCATAGAGTGTAGGTAATCGTCCAATAGAGCTTCAAATTCGGCTTCTATTAGTCGTTCCTCATCTGGTGTAAAATCACTGGTTACCATATCAATTGCATTGCAGTTTAGAAAATACAACTGCTATTTTTACAAAAATAGCGTGCAAAGTTACGACTTTTTATTGATATAACCAAATTTATTTGCAATTTTACTAAAAAAAGATAATTCTCCTATCATTCTCCCACCATTCTCACTTTCCAATTCTTAATTCTTAATTCAAAATTCTTAATTCAATACACTCGTTTAGTGAGTAGAAGAATCGGCTTATTGGCTATGCGTGCGCCGATGAGGAAATAGCTGTCGGATTCTTGCAAGTTGAATTTCTTGCGCAATTGTTCGGTCGTGAGCGGATAGTTGCGCGTAAGAATAGCGGCTCGTTGTATGCCCAATGTGGCAATATCACGTTGGTTTTTAATGGGTTGTGCAACAACTTGCCATACGCGACCAGGGAAATCTTCAATGAGTTGATTCGCGGTGTAGAGATGGGTGTTCTGGTCTAACTTATGCAGTTGGTACCGCGCTCCCACCAATCGAAATGCACCCGCTTTGATGATAGCGGCATTGGGCTCGTAGATGTACGCTTGCAGGCTATCTGCCATGTCGCATATGGCACTTTTTTCGTCGCTGCGATCAAAGGAAAACCGATCGTTTTGTTCATGAAGAATATTGACCGTATGAATATGATTATTGCCTGTCACGAAGATGACTTCCTTCACTTCATTATGCAGCGCAACCACATGCACATCCCATTCGTTACCAAGTGATTGCAATGCGGAAGTAATATCCAGCATTGGACTAAATTTAATGATAATTGTACTCGAAATAGCGCGAAGAGTGGGTAGTAGTTGAATAACGTTTGGTTCGCAATCTTCAATGCGAAAAACCTTTCCTCCATGCGCATCTCTGCGTGCAGGGTCAAGGTAGATAACAACACGCTTCTGACTGCCACACATAGCGCAATCAGTTAGCGAATATTGAGCAAGGAAATCTTCTGCTGAAGTGTTGTGAACGAGGATATGCTTGTTCGTAATATGGAAGTTATGCTGTGCTATGCGACACAACTCCTCATTGCGTTCTACATAGTGTGTTTGCGAAGTTTGTTCGCTGAGAAAATAGGTATCTACACCATATCCGCCAGTAAGATCAATCAGTATATCATGCTTCTCGCCTAATGACCTAACAATCTCTGCTTTATACTGTGCTGTTGCTTCGCTCGAACATTGCTCGCAAGATAAACGCACGGGATACCACCAATCCTCTATTTGTGCAAACGTAGGTAGTTTGCCTGATGTGCGCTGACGCCCCTCTACTTGTTGGAGCATCCATCGCCACTGCTCGTCGGAGAGATGTGCGTATCGTTTACGCTGCAAAGCCAATTCCTCTACTTTCACCTTTGACCTCTCACCTTTAACCTAAAAGCCGTATATCCTTGATAACGGTGCTACCGACTTTGTCATTAAGCTTCTTAATAATTTGATGGCGTTGCTCAAAGAGTTGCTGACGCAAAGCTGCTGAGTGAATATGCACATAGAGTATGCCATTTTTCACCTCCATCTCGCCTGTGAATTGCCCAACCACATTGCCCATCAAGTCTGACCAAACGTGAGGGATTTTGCGCTCGAGTAGAGTAGTCTCAGCCTCTGTACCACGAATGAAATCGGCAAGCAGGTCGCCTATAGATTGCGCTTTATGAATCATTTCTTGCGCAGTTTAAGTCGTTGAGCAGTCTTGAGTGGTGTGCCGTATGGGATGCCGTTGAGGTCATACAAACTCTTGAGGCGAATACCATATTTCTGTGCAATCTCCCACGCGTCATCACCGGGCTTGAAGTAGTAGTAACGGTATTTGCGTGCGGCTTGTTTTTTCTTCTTGTAGATATATACCATATCACCTGGTTGAATCTCGCGTGTGTCCAGCGCATCGTTATACTTACGTAGGGTGCGCTCGCGCATGTTGAGAAAATAGGCTATTGAAGCAAATGTCTCGCCTTGTCCAGCAATGATATAGCGCACACCATTGCGATACCCCGAAGCGTGGTCGTCAAATATTTCGAGGTCTTCTAATGGTGGATATACATAATCAGGCATGTTCTCTTGTGCATGAGCAATCACGTCATCTGCTGCTGTGGACTCTTGCCATGTAGCATCGGCATCACTTACGAAACCGCCCTTTTTGAGACGCTCATCCATGGTGAGTTTGTCCAATTCGTATAACTCAATCAGTTGAATCAATTTCTCTGGATACTTAGGATCGGTAGCATAGCCACATGCTTTCAAACCGTGTGCCCAACCCTTGTAATCGCCTATAGGCAAGGCGAATAGACTTTCATAGCGTTTGCGCAGGAGGAATAGCGAGTGATCTTCATAAGAGTCCTCCACGCGTGCATAGCGACGAAAACATTCGTTGGCTTTATCATCGTCTTTATGAATGGTACGCCCCTGCCAATCCGATGTACACTTGATACCAAAGTGGTTATTGGCTTTGACGGCCAACTCCGAGCTTCCCGCTGCTGACTCAAGAATACCTTGCGCCATTGTGATAGCTGCTGGCACTTTGTGCTTGCGTTGTTGCTCAATCGCGAGGTCACTATATTGAGCAATGTAATCCACATATGCTTGATTTTTCGATTGAGCTTGCATTACCAATGCGGCAAGCAATAGATAAGAGAGTAAAAGAATTTTCTTCATAAATGTGCAAATTTGGGTGCAAAATTACACATTTTTTTTGATATGTGCAAAAAAAATTGTACCTTTGTCGCAAAATTAGTAAAATAATAAGAATATGAAAAAGATTTTGTTTTTATTCGGTGTGACTTTTGCACTGATGGCTTGTGTCAGCAATCCAACGTATGTTGAGCAAGAAGGTGCAACATTAAAAACGTTTAAAGTGGCAGTAAAAGCTGATGATTGGCAATACACTCAGCAAGGTACTACAGATCAATTCAATAACAATTACTTTTATGCTGTTGTAGATATGCCCGAGATTACCAGAGAGGTCTTCAATTATGGCGAAGTGAAAGCATACGCTGTCTTTGATCGCAGCAGTTTGACCTACGCTCGTAAGCACTTGTTGCCATATGTGCTGCATGTGGAGGAACCTACTGCTGCTGGCGATTGGCTCTATTTCACGGAAACCTACGACTTTACCTATGGTATTGGTTGGGCAGAATTCAATTTCCGCACCAGTGATTTTGCGTACGAAGATAATGTCAATATCAATCCTCCTGCCATGGACTTTGATATTGTCATCACCTATCCACAAGAATTCTAACCTCTAACAGCGCAGCGATCCACCATCTACAGGCGCTTTGCGCCGATCTACCAACTACAGCGCAGCGATCCAACAATATGCTTTATCCGCAGAACATTGAGCAAAAAATCGACTTTCAAGTCATTCGCGATGGCTTGAAAGGTTGTTGTATGTCCTCATTGGGCAAAGAACGTGTAGATGCCATGCAATGGCTCACGCATTATCCTACGGTACGAGACCTGCTTGCTCGCGTGCGTGAGATGATGGCTCTGCTGACTGACCCTGCGTTGGCATTTCCTCGCGGCGAGATATACGACCTGCGCGAGGCACTCGCGCGTATTCGCATTGAAGGGCTCTTCATGGATGAAGCCGAACTCTTCTCGCTGCGTAAGATGCTTGACTATGCAGGGCAATTAGAACGATTCTTCGCTACATTGGACAGGGTGAAATATCCCCTTCTATCCAATAGCTCGCAAAGCGAGCGTCCTATATCCAATCATTTTATCAATAGCGTCTGCCACGCTATTGATAAAATTATCGATCGCTACGGCAAGATGCGTGATAATGCTTCGCCTGAATTGGCTCGTATCCGCAAAGAGATTTCCGCCTCGCAGGGCGCTGTTAGCCGTGCGCTGAACGCTATTCTTCGTCAGGCACAAGCCGAAGGCATACTCGACAAAGACGCTGCGCCTACCATGCGTGAGGGTAGGTTAGTGCTTCCTGTGCCACCTGCCTACAAACGTAAGATTGGCGGTATCGTGCATGATGAGTCGGCTACAGGTAAGACGGTCTTTATCGAACCGCAACAGGTGGTAGAGGCGAATAACCGTATCCGCGAACTCGAAGGTGAAGAACGTCGTGAACGTATGCGTATCTTGATGGCTATCACGGCGGAGATACGTCCGCAGGTGCCGCAGATATTGGAGACAGAAACCTATCTCGGTGAGGTGGATTTCCTACGTGCGAAAGCCCTCTTTGCTATTGATATGCACGCCATAGTGCCTGAGATTAGCCAGAAGCCAATGATTGATTGGCGCGAGGCATATCACCCTGTGCTATTGCTCAATTTCCGTCGTCAAGGCAAGACCGTCATTCCTCTGACCATACGCCTATCCAATAGCGAAGCGTCCAATAGCCCTACAGGGCGTCCAATAGGCGGCACGCCGTCCAATAACCGAATCCTGGTCATCAGCGGTCCAAACGCGGGTGGTAAGTCGGTGTGCTTGAAGACTGTAGCCATGTTGCAATATATGATGCAATGCGGTTTACCTGTGCCGATGAGCGAGGCGAGCACGATGGGCTTTTTCAAACAACTCTTGATGGATATTGGTGATGAGCAGTCGATTGAGGATGATCTCTCTACCTATTCATCGCATTTGCGCAATATGAAACATTTTGTGCGTTATGCCGACGCACAAACGCTACTGTTGATTGACGAGTTTGGTACAGGTACCGAACCGATGATAGGTGGCGCAATAGCCGAAGCCGTGCTCTCGCAACTCAACGAGCAACACGCTTTTGGCGTGATTACTACCCACTATAGTAATCTCAAGCACCTCGCTGAGCGTACCGATGGCATTGTCAACGGTGCTATGCTCTATGACCGCGGACAACTCAAACCGCTCTTCCAATTGTCTATTGGTCAGGCAGGTAGTAGTTTTGCCGTAGAGATTGCTCGTCAGATTGGTTTGCCCGAAACGATTATCCAGCGCGCTACCGAAATTGTGGGCGAGGAACATATCGACTACGATAAACAACTTCAAGACATAGCTCGTGATAAACGCTATTGGGAGAATAAACGCCAGAATATCCGCCAAAAGGAGAAACATTTGGAGGAGAAGATTGCCCACTATGAGGAGCAGATGGCGGGTATCAAAGCTAAGAAACGTGCCATCTTAGAGGAGGCGAATGCTGAAGCAGCTGACCTCTTGCGCAAGAGCAATGCTACTATTGAGCGCACTATCCGTGAGATTAAGGAGGCAAAAGCCGAGAAGAAGGCCACCCAAGCTGCCCGCCAAAAGGTGGAGAACTTAAAGACGAAGGTGCAAGCCTACCCCCAGCCCCTCCCTAAAGGGAAGGAAGATAAAAAGGAATCCTCCAAGGTTGAGAAGCAAAAGAATATCTTACGCGATTTGAGCGAGTTGAAGTTCTTGACAAAGAATCCTGCTAAGTTGATTCAGGAAGCATCCTCACCTTCTCGCCCAATTGCCTCATCACCTCATCGCCTTATGTCGAGCAATGTGGCGGATGAACTGAGAAAGAAGAAATTGTCTTTCCAACGCGAGTTGGATATCCGTGGTTTGCGTGCTGATGAGGCATTAGAAGTGCTGATAGCGTATGTGGACGATGCTTTGATGGTGAATGCCGAGCAAGTGACCATCTTACACGGCACAGGTACAGGTGCATTGAAGCAGGTCGTTCGCGATTATTTGGCAGAACGCCAGAAGAGCATGCGTCGCCTGAAATCAGGCGATATCTCCTTCCACGATGGCGACCCCGACCGCGGTGGTGCAGGTATCACAATCATCGAATTGTAACGTTCGAACTACCAACTACAGGCGCTTTGCGCCGATCTACCAACTACAGCGCAGCGATCTAAAATCACAATAGTCTTATCGGCAAAAAAAAGCCTATTTTGGTATATTTTCACACAAAAACTTGCCGATGTCGGCAAAAAACACTACCTTTGCAACGAATTTATTAAAAAACTTGCCGCAAAATGGAATATATATCTGTTAGTCAGTTTGCTGAGAAATATGGTGTGAGTGAGCGCACGGCTCGCAATTATTGCGCATTGGGTAAGATTGAGGGCGCATTTCTGGTAGGTAAATCGTGGAATATACCTGCTGATGCTACATTGCCTAAGAAAGGAAAAGCGAAACTATCGCCTCTATTATCTCGTTTGAGAGAGGAAAAAGAGAGTAGGTTGAAAGGTGGTATTTATCACCGCATACAGATTGATTTGACCTACAACTCCAATCACATCGAAGGTAGTCGTCTAACCAAGGAGCAGACACGCTATATCTTTGAAACAAATACCTTGGGGGTAACCACAGAAAATACGCGTATTGATGATATTATCGAAACGGTGAATCACTTTCGTTGTATTGACTATGTGATTGACCATGCAACGGATAAAATCACCGAATCGCATATCAAGCAACTACATGCGCTACTCAAAACGAACACTTCTGATAGCCAGAAAGATTGGTTTGCGGTAGGTGCGTATAAGAAACTTGCCAATGAAGTGGGTGGGGAAGCTACTACCCAACCATCTGATGTACAGCAAGAGATGAGGGCGTTGTTAACGGAGTATAATGCGCAAGAGAAGATAGATTTGGATGCTGTCTTGGATTTTCATGTGCGCTTTGAGCGTATTCATCCATTTCAAGATGGCAATGGTCGTGTAGGTCGGCTGTTGATGTTTTGGCAGTGTTTGCAAAATGACGTAACGCCATTTATTGTAACCGAAGACTTGCGTTTGTATTATTATCGTGGTCTTCAGAATTGGGGACAAGTCAATGGTTTTCTGCGTGATACCATCCTGACAGCCCAAGACATGTTTGAGGATGTGATGCAGTATTTTGGGATTAGGCGATGAGGCTATAAGGCGATAGGGCGATAGGGCGATAGGGCGATAAGGCGATTAGGCGAGAATAAAAAAAGAGCGACACTTGCGTGCCACTCTGAATGTTTGCGCTGAACGACTGATTTAGTTGCGAAAGTATATCAGTGGAGTTACTTCCTTTTTTTTGCCGAATATGCCTAAGAAACCTTTTCGTTTTGGC
>CAMEKM010000046.1 GCA_945921355.1 uncultured Bacteroidales bacterium | reverse complement strand
GCGGCTATCAATATACTCGTCAAACTCTTTGCCGCGTGGGTAGATCTCATAGGCAGCATGGATATGCTGGTCAATGATTTGGCAGACAAACTGAATCTGCTCGTTGCGGCTCAGTTTGCGCAACTCTGGTTGCGCAACAAGAGCACGATCAATATCGTGATTGATAGATGGCGTCAAACGATAGACAATACGTCCTTTCTGACCATCAATGCCCACTTTCATGGAAACTAAATCATCCTTACGGGACTTGCGCCATTTGAGATTATCGCGTTTGAGTTGCATCTCGCGAGCTTTAAGGTAGTCGCATGGGTCGAACTCATAGGAGATACTGACAGGGCAGATATTGAGTTCCTTTATGCTCTCGAAGAAGTCTTCGGCATCAATCGTGAGCATTTTCAGTACACCCGGTTGGGTGATATCATTGCCATCTTTGGCACGCCCCTCGCGTTGCGCTAACCAAATGGATTTGTGGTGTTTGCGCAAATGGCGGATATATTGCGAGAGAGTAGTGGCATTGTTGATTTGCTCACGGAAACCACCATTGCGGATAACTACAAAACCACGCAGGAAACGCACCACGAACTCAATCCACCATTTGCCGAAGAGGTTGTTGCCAATACCAAAATAGGGATGGATGAAATAGCGGACACGCAGCAGGAAAGTAAGCCACGTGGCATCCATGATAATGTCGCGGTGGTTGGTCATAAAGAAAGCACCGTGGCGGATATCTTGTTCAATCTGCTTTCTGTCGCCGTGATATTGCAATTGGATACCCTTGGTGGTCTTGCGACGCATGACCAAAAGGATAGGGTAGATAATGAGAACATCTACGAATGGCAAAAGCCAACCAGTATGATAGGCACGAATCTTAGAGAATTTTGAATTATGAATTTTGAATTTTGAATTATTCATTGTGGAGTGTGGTTATTGCTTGTGTGTCATAATATCAAGAATGAGGTCATCGGTGACTTTCATGCCATCGTGACCGATGCGAGTGAGGTTGCGGATAGTGCGGTCAATATCGTCTTCCACGATGCCTTCGGTGGAGTCGGCATAGGAGTGTTGCATAGCCAGATACGCGCTGAAGATAGCCGTAGCCACTCCACTGGTAACTTTCAATGCGCAGCCCGGTTTAGCACCGTCGCAAATCATACCCGAGATATTGGCAATCATGTTCTTGATAGCATAGGTAATCTCCTCGTAGTTGCCGCCCATGAGGTAGGTGATACCTGCTGCCGAACCAGTAGCAGCCACTACACAACCGCACAAGGCAGACAGACGTCCGAGCGACTGTTTGATATAAATAACGGTGAGGTTGCTAAGCGCCAGCGCGCGAAGAGTTTTTTCTTCGCTGCATTGATTCTCCTTCGCGTACAAATACACAGGAATAGAGCAAGATATACCCTGATTACCTGAACCTGAATTGCTCATCACTTGCACCATCGCACCCGACATGCGGGCATCGCACGCACCGCAGGTGTAACTGATAATCTTGGTGAAGAGGGTGTCGCCGAAGAGGGATTGGGCGGACGGCGTACTGCCTATTGGATATTGGACGCCCTGCGGGCTATTGGACGCTTCGCTATTGGATATTGGGCGAAGGAGACGCCCCAAACCATGACCATATTGTTCGGCGAAGGATGTTTCGGCAGCGGCAGTATTCATTTGCGCTCCTTCTAATAGGAATGATAGTTCGCTGGTGTCCACTGCGATAGCGAAGTCATAGACACGGCGGAGGGAGAGAGCCGAAGGATCGGACGCTTCGCTATTGGACGGCGTACTGCCTATAGGATATTGGACGCCCTTTGGGCTATTGGATATGTGGAATGGGACGAAGTTGGTATGCTCGTCGATGATGGTGGCTTGGGCGGTGCAGTTACCATTGGCTACTTCCACATGGATATAGAGCAAGCTTGGCGCGTCGTAATCCACTTTGATAGTAGCTGGCACGCGCAACATATATTGTTTGGCATACGCCACCGCTTCGGGTGTGGCATCGCGCAAGACCTCCAACATATACTCTGATTTGCCGACCGTAGCACCGAGGGCAATAGCGATAGGAAGGCCTGTCATACCCGTATTGGGGATACCCACCGCAAGGGCATTCTTATACACGTTCTTCGAGAGATAAACGGTAATCTTGTCTGGCTCGGCACCAAGGAGTTCTTTGGCGCGAGCCGTACATAATGCTACCGCAATCGGCTCGGTACAACCGATAGCAGGGATGACCTCTGAACGGAGTAATTGAAGGAGTTCGGGATTAGATATAGTTGCCATGATATTATTGGATTACATATGTTTTGAGTTCTCCTGCACCATTCAAAACGGAGAAGGACGATTGCGGTTGAATGTATGGTGAGCAGAGACTTCGAGTGGAGTCAACCACCTCGGTGATATCCGCTAAGTCCAGTAGAGTGGAGAATGTAATACTGGAATTATGCGGCACATCTTTGTTCTGCAATAGTAAGTCAACTTTATGCGGAAATGCCTGCTGATATTCATCGGAATACCAAATAAAACACGGTACATGGTATTCCGCTTCGCATAGTTCATAGGATCCGTGCAAGGACAGCTTGCGTTCATCATCCCAGAAACTCTCTCCGTGGTCAGAGATATACATGATAACCACTTTCTGGTCCAACGAATCCGCCCATTGAATGAGTGCACTTACTACATAATCGGCATAACGAATACTATTGTCATAAGCATTGATAAGCACCTCTTTGTGTTCCTCAGTAATCATTTTGTACCCATCATTTGGCTTGAGCGAAGGAGTGAAATATGTGGCCTCTTCGGGATATCTAAGGCTATATTTGAAATGGCTGCCTAAAGAATGTAATACAGCAAATTGACCTTTATGATTAGCGATTTGCTGCAAATGTTGAACAAGATCAATATCATAACTATCTACAGCATCTAGTCCGCGACTGAAAATATGGTGATAATCACAACTATTCATGATTCGCATGGTAAAAGGAGAGTAGGAGTTTTTAGATAGAAACGCCGTTTGATACCCCGCCTCTTGAAACGCCTCTAGAATACTCTTCTCATGGTGCATGACTTCTCTGTCCGCAGCAGTGGCTCGCGTCAAAAGGAAAGGAATAGAGTAATTGGTCAGATTGGCTTGAGCATAAATGGATGAGAATGAGATAAGATTGTTCTGCGCAGATAAACAGGGCGTTGTGTTTCGTTCGTAGCCATTGATACCCATATGATCATATCGTGCGGCTTCTCCGATGTACAAAATGAAGAGAGTACTATCAATAGCATCTCTGGTAGATATACCAAAAGAAAATGCCTCCACGTTAGCCTGTGCTTGATTCCACTCTCGTTGATCCTGCCACAGCAAACAAGCATTGATATACAAATTATAAGGATAGATTTTCAGGAATTTCATGCCAAACTTGTCTAATGATTCTACCATAACCTCTCGTGTCAAGTCGTTAGGATTGATTTTTCGGATTAACAGCGTGAGTGAAACATAGGTGGCAAGAATCATGGCAAAAGAAGCTACAACTCCCCAAAGGCGCAGTTTCTTAGAGACGAATGGTAGATTGGGAATACGCACACATAGATAAATATATATTCCCCATAACAAGAATACAATCAAGCAAATAGGCCATAGCGTTTGCAGCAATTCTGTGGCCTCCAATATGTCTGTATTTAAAATGGAATTGAGAAACAGTTTTGAAGCAGATTGTTTGTTGAGATACAAACTTGCAATATCAATAGGCATAAAAAGAAAACTGAAAACGCCTTCGATAAAGAAGTACGTACGAGTTTTAAATAGCAGTGCTGGCAAAAATAAACAGACTGCCACCATACCCATATAGCCAGCCTTCATTACCCAGGACCCCTCCATATCCACTGCCATAAATAATGCACATACATTAGGCAGAAGCAATAGAGCGAATAAGCAAAGGATATGAATAATATCTTTTTTACTAACTGACATCATTTGATAAAGTGTAATCTTAAACGTAAAATAGTATATGTAATCAGCAATTTCTGTAGAATAGATTTGCTATATTTTCTTTTATCATTTAATGTGGCAAATAGTAATTCTTTTGCCACTAGATTGCGTGTAGCTGTGGTGGAATATGCATTAGCAAGGTAGTTATAGCCAGTATAAGAAAGCATTTTATAGGTGGGATTGGTAGCCCAGAAATCAAGAGAAAAAATGACATCTTCGTATATCATTCCCTGTGGAAAACGTAAATTATACTTTGAAAAAACTTCACGGCGATATAATCGCATACATGGAGAGGTGAATTGATAAAAATGCTTTGGAAGTTTTTCTATCAGTATTTTACCTTCCTTCGTCACACGTCTATAACCTATTTGTACGCAATCTAAATTACTGATATTTTGTAGCATATATGTATAGAAATCATTGTCTATATAGTCATCAGCATCTACGAATGAGATATATTCTCCGTTGGCATGTTGCAATCCGAGATTACGTGCTACAGATTGTCCTTGATTAGTGGGAAGTGAATATACTTGGATGCGGCTATCTTGTGCAGCATATTGCTCGGCAACAGCTAAACTATTATCGGTAGAACCATCGTTGATGAGGATGATTTGCAATGCTTGGTGAGGCTGGTGTATCAATGATTCGATACATCTTGCTAAATAAGGAGCAGCATTGTATATTGGTACTATGACACTTATTGTATGCATTGTAAGAAAAGTTTTTCAAATTGTTGTGCCTCGTGTTGACGCGTAAATTGTTCTTTGTTGATAACCTCTTGATGGGTGTAGCCATTTTGCTGCCACTCGTGGTATTTATCAAGAATAAATCTTTTGACTTCTTCTACATTTGTGGCAGCCAAACCAGCATTAGTATCTCTAATGGCATCAGCGAGGCATTCTTCATCGGAATTAAGGCACAAACATGGTTTTTCTACTCCTAATATTTCATAGAACTTTGTACCCATGATACCATGTGTTCCGTTTAGTCTGGCAGGTGTTGTTAATACCAAAAGAATAGAAGATAGGTGCATCTTGGATAATAACTGAGTGCGCGGTATATAATCCGCCACTTGTACTATATTTCCAAGTGCATAGTTTTTTGACAATTCAGAAAATGCGTGTTGTCCAATAGCATTGGTATGAAATTGAATACGTACGCATTCAGTATGTATCTGCTTTTCATCCAAAAGGGATTGAACCGCTTCAAATAACCATATAGGACATTGTTGGTAGTGCGAATAATATTTTCCAATAAACGAAATATCAAATTTTGGCGTTTTCTCCGTTTTAGGATAGAATGCCTCTGCATCGTATCCGTTATAGATGAGGTGTGTATTACTATTATATTGTGACAATATTTGTTTGTGCCAAGGCGAAACGGTGGTTACAGCGTTTGCATCGCGCAAGGCACGATTACGTTGTCGCATATTGATGGCAGTGTATAATTTCTTAACAATTGTATCTATTGTAGAAATACCACTGAAAGAACGTGTATAATAGTCCAATTTTCCCCATTGCTCAGCAATATCGCGTAAATCAACTACCAATGGCAGGTGATATTTTTTTGCCAATTTGGCAGCTGTCTGCAGAGGAAAATAATAGTAACTTGCACAAAATATAATATCAAATGAAGATACATCTACTTTTTTGCAGATATATCGAAAAAATGCTTTTTCTTTGGCTCCAAAAACCTTGTCTGCTATCAGATGATGGTAAGTGGGCATTTGATGAATTGTACATATATCCGACACAAATGATTGGTTATTATCCATCTCGGTTGCGATTTCGCAATGCCATCCATGATGTTGCAGATAATCCACCAGTGTGATAATACGTGGGGAATAAGCTGGTGGCGCAATAGCTTCACATAATATGAGAATACATCGGTTCATGATTTTTGTTCCTTCAGCAAACTCAATAATTTAGGATACAACGAGCGATGATAACCATCATCTGTAATGATTGTGTTATGCCATAATAGTACCACTTCACCAGCGTTCTGATGTATTTTCTCAAATAGACGTTGGCACTCAAAATATGCTTCATCTTCGTTGAGATTCATATAGTTGGTATTACTCAGCGTGCAGTCCATCACGGTCAGTGGATGCAGCGTTAAGTTGGTGAGTGTCATAGTCTTAGGATTAATCCAACATACAGGTCGTGTGGTTTGCAAACGGAAACCCACTTGGTCGGGGAACATCATCGTGAAGTCGTCTGTTATGCCTATGTTAATCAACGATTGCATGTCATCTATTGAGCAACGCAGATAATGGCTACGGTGGTACAAATCCTTGATTTTTCTAATATCTCCCTCCCTAACACTCTCTTTATTAATCATATGTGTGAATACAACCACATTGGTCATTTCTCCCCCATAATAACTCGAATGTAATCCTATTTTAGCACCGCTGTTTTCTATCAACTGTTCTGCGGTTTCAAAGTCCTTGCCGTCGAGTTTATATTGCGGATAATCATATCCCTTGCCCATAGTGTCTTTGACAAAGTAAATACATTGAGCCCCTTCTACTTTCTTGTCCTGTGAAATGAGCCATGAAAAAGTGAAAGCTGGATCGTTATGTATATCGCGCAACGATGCCAATACCTTTAGCCATTGCCCACGCAATATGCCTCCTACGACTCCGCGCAGGTGACGATAGTGAGCGATGGAATCAACATCGTGTGTTAGGTAAACATGGCTGAATGATGGGGTAGGAAGTGGTAAGTCGAGTAGTTTCATCAGCATACGGGCGTACTCATCTACCGTAGGAATCATTAAGCGATTTTGTTTACCAAGAATGGAGTATTCTGCAAGAAATCGCCCATGTTTATCTCGCTGGTTGTTGATTAACTCTTCTGCACGTGAGGTGAAGAAGAACGTATTGTAGATGATATCTGTGCGAATAATCCATCTATTTTTACCATTTTGTGTTGTTTCTCCCAATGACTCTATTTTCACTTCTTCCAAATTAGGCATAACAATCTCTTTGCCCAAATGTCCGTTAGGCACAATTACCACGCGATAGTTACTCCATTGACTTTCATCAGCGGTATAGCCCACCTGATTCGCTGCTACTTCATTGTCATAGAGCAAAAAGGTGATGATATATTGAATAATCTCATTCATTGGCTTGTATGATTTGTCCTATTTCGGATGGATGATGTATCATGTAGTTAGGCTGTGCTTGTGCCAATTGTTCTTCTGTGCAGAAGCCCCATGTGCAAGCCACGAAAGGCAAGTTGGCTGCTTTAGCGGTGGCGGCATCTACTAACGAATCGCCGATATAGTAAATAGGCGAAAGGTTAGAGGCTAAAGGAGAAAGGCGATGGATAATATCCCACACAATCTGTGGGTCGGGTTTGCGAGGAACGCCCTCGCGTTCGCCCAACACTATATCAAACGTATTTGGGAAGAAGTGAGCGACAATCTTCTCTGTGGCTGCTTGATACTTGTTGCTGGCTACCGCCAAAAATAATCTCTCGCCTTTTCGCCTCATCGCCTCATCGCCTTTTTGCTTCAGTGCTTTCAGCAACTCGGGAATACCATCATACGGACGGGTGAGGTCGCAGTTATGTTGGTCGTAGAAGGGCACAAAGTATTCGCGCAGGCGAAGCACCGTGGCTTCATTGCGATGCTCTTCGGGCAATGCACGCTCAATGAGTTTGTTGATTCCATTGCCCACAAGGCGAGGATAGTCCTCAATCTTATGCGTGGGAAAACCACAAGCCGACAAGGCATGGTTGCATGCCTGCCCTAAGTCATCAATCGTATTGATTAGTGTTCCGTCTAAGTCGAAAATTAGTAGCATGTTTTAATGTTTAATGTTTAATGTTTAATGTTTAGGGTTTAGAGTTACATCCATATGTGGGTAAGCAAAAGTATAGCCATGTTTGGGCAGTTCCGTGTAGAAGAGTTTGTTGAAATGGAAGTACACATCCCAATAATCGGCAGACTTCACCCATGCACGCACAACGAACGAGATGTCATTATCATTCAAGGCAGAAAGCGCAACAAAGGGGTCTGGAATAGCTATTTTGGTGGTGTCAATGGCTACAGGCGAAGCACTTTTTGGACGCTCATTTTGAGAGGTCAGGATACGTTCGTCGGATAGAATCAGTTCTTTCAGCAGTGCAATACAACCATCCGCATCCACGCCATAGTCCACACTGACAGTCCAATCTACGCGGCGCAATGCTTGTG
This sequence comes from uncultured Bacteroidales bacterium, assembly GCA_945921355.1. Classification (GTDB taxonomy): domain Bacteria; phylum Bacteroidota; class Bacteroidia; order Bacteroidales; family Paludibacteraceae; genus Colicola. The sequence goes on along the minus strand of CAMEKM010000046.1, from coordinate 4,472 downwards.
CCGATACATTCTCAATCGTGCCATTGAATAGTGCTCCGTTAGGCAAGATAATCACGCGGTTGTCCACGGTGAGAATACGTGTGGTGACTATGGTTACTTCCATCACCGTACCGCTCACGCCTTGCGCATTGATAAAGTCGCCTGCCTTGAACGGACGGAAAACCAACAACATAATACCTCCTGCGAAGTTCTGCACCGTACCCGACAATGCCATACCAATAGCCATACCGCCTGCGGTGAGCAGTGCGGCGAAAGAGGTGGTGTCTAATCCGAGAGTGCCTATCAGTACAAGAATGAGTAAAACGGTCAGCGCAATACTGGTAAACGATGTTACGAACGATGCCAATGTGCGTTCGATCTTGCGGCGCTCGAAGATACGCTCTAACATTCGTTTAACGCGGCGAATCACCCATGCTCCTACAAAATAGAGCACCAGTGCTATGACTACTTTGATACCAAAATCAATCGCACTATCCAACCAGCCGCGCAACACTACGTCGGGTTCGCTTTGCACCTGTTGGATAAAATTTTCGGTTATATGTTTGATTGAATCTGCAGGCAGAATCTTGGGAGCAGGTGTTTCGATATTCAGAAGCATAATGGCGATTATGAACTTTTAACTATAATAGCATGATTATTGTATTAACCGCGTTGTCTAACCGCTTCGTACAGCATCACTCCTGCGGCGACGCTGACATTGAGCGACTCAATCACACCCGACATCGGTATGCGTACTTGATGAGAGCAGATGCGCAGATTACCCTCATAAATACCCTTATCCTCGCTACCCATTACGATAGCCGTAGGCATGGTCATATCCACTTCGGTGTAGTTCGCCGTGGCGTGCTCAGTAGCCGCCAAGACATTAAAACCCGAATCGCGGAGATACTGCAATGCGTTTTGCAAGTTCTCTACCTTGCACACGGGCAGATGGTATAGCGCACCTGCTGATGTCTTCACTGCATCGCCATTGATAGCCACACTGCCGTATGTACCTATTATCAATGCGTGTGCGCCAGCGCATGCGCATGTGCGAGCAATAGCACCGAAATTGCGCACATCCGTCACTCCGTCTAATACCATTAGCAGAGGCGTCTTACCCTCTTCAAAGAGAGTAGGGACTATTGATTCAAGATTGCAAAAATCTATCGGACTGAGGAAGGCAATAGCACCTTGGTGATTCTTGTCGGTATATTGGTTGAGTTTCTCCACAGGCACTTTCTGTACGGGCGTAGTAGTGCCCATCAGTTTCTTGAGCAGTTCCTTGCCAATAGTGGAAGTCATGTCACGGCGTAAGAGAATCTTATCCAAGGTCTTGCCTGCATCAATCGCCTCAATGATAGCACGAATACCGAAGATCATCTCCTTCTCGGGCGGACGACGGGTGTCGTAATTTTGAATTTTGAATTTTGAATTTTGAGTTGCGCTTTGCTGTGTGGTATGCGCCTCACGATTCATATAACTATTTCTTCTATTTTCTTGATAATTCATAATTCTTAATTCAAACTTCTTAATTAATACTTCAGCCAATTAAGGAACTTCTCTATATCTTCGTCGTAGGCATAACTCGTTTCTACAATGCGATTGCCGTCGGCATCAAGTTGCATGTAGTAGGGTTGTGCATTGGATTGATATGCTGTGCGTTGCACATAACTCCACTTGTCGCCTATGGTTTTCAATGTCACCGTTTTGCCGTTCTCCTCTACCGTGATTGGCTCTGGCAGTTTGGTCTTGTCGTCCACGATGAGCGAGATAAGTACATACTTGTGCATATGCTCTGCCACTTCGGGTTTGCTGAGTACCGCTGCCTCCATCTTGCGGCAGTTCACGCAACCAAAACCGTTGAAGTCCAAGAACACAGGCATATTGTTCTCCTTCGCATAAGCCATACCCTCATCGTAGTCGGTAAAGGTGATTTGTCCGTCGTGTACAGTCATGGTTTTATACTCGCCATTAACTCCTAAACTCCTCAACTCCTGAACTCCTGAACCTCCAGAACTCATCACCCAATCTTGTGTGGACATGGGTGGTGCGAAAGCTGAGATAGCACGGAGTGGTGCACCCCACAAGCCAGGTACCATGTACATGGCAAAGGAGAGTGAAATCACTGCCAAGAAGAAGCGTGTAACACTGGTCTTGCGATGGTCTTCATCATCGTGTGGGAACGAAATCCATCCCAATAAGTAGCAGCCCAAGAGCGAGAAGATGATAATCCAAAGCGATACAAACACTTCGCGGTCGAGGATATGCCATCCATATGCCAAGTCTGCCACGCTGAGGAACTTCAATGCCAATGCCAGTTCGAGGAAGGCGAGAGTGACCTTGAACGTATTCATCCAGCCACCCGACTTAGGCAGTTTCTTCAGTACCGATGGGAACATGGCAAACAGCGAGAATGGTAATGCCAATGCAATGGCGAAGCCCAACATACCCATCGCAGGGGCGAGGATAGATTTGCCAGCTGCCTCCACGAGCAACGTACCAATGATAGGACCTGTGCACGAGAACGATACAATCACCAAGGTGAATGCCATCAGCAGAATGCTGAGGAAACCAGTCGTGTTGCTTGACTTGCTATTGAGTGCTGTGGACCATGAGCTTGGCAAGGTAATCTCAAATGCGCCGAAGAACGATGCCGCAAATAATACCAAAATCAGGAAGAAGATGATATTCACCACTGCGTTGGTACTCAATGCGTTGAGTGCAGAAGCACCGAAGATGAGTGTTACCAATAGACCTAATCCCACGTAGATAATCACGATGCTCAGTCCGTAGAGAATCGCGTCGCGAATCACTTGTGCGTTGGTTGTTCCTTTGGCAGCACCGCCGCGTTTGATAAAGAAGCTGACGGTCATTGGGATGATTGGCCATACGCATGGGGTGAAGATGGCTAATACTCCTCCCAGCAAGCCCATTACGAATATCCACCAGAGGGATTGTTCACCTTCTACGCCTTGTGAAGCTCCCTTCCCTTCAGGGGAGGGTTGGGGAGAGGCTGTTACGTACTTCCACGTCTCAGGCGCAGTACACATCTTGTCATCGCAAGCGTTGTAGCGCACGCGAATAGTGTCGGCTTTGGCTACTGTTTCGGTGAAAGTGCCTTCGTACTCGTCCATGTAGAATCCTTCACCGAGTTCGATGATGTTAAGGTGCCAACCTTGTTCGATGGTGGCTTTGAGGCGAACGCTGTCGCCCACTACTTCGCCAGTCCATTTGATGGGTTGCACCAGCTGTGCTTGTGCAGTCAATGCTATCGCTATAACCGCAAGTAATATAGTCATTGTTTTTTTCATATTCTATGTCTTTAAACTCTAAACTGTAGCCCGTAGGGCGTTCTCTAAACTGTGAGGCTTGCATCACTCGGCATTCTCCAATCGCCACGTGGCGACAAACTCACGCCTACTACTTTGGGTCCGTCAGGCAGGCAACTGCGCTTGAATTGTTGCGTGAAGAATCGGTGCATAAACACGTTGAGCCAATGCTCAATCACCTCTTCGCTATATACGCCGTCAAACGCCATGCTCGCCATATACGCGATCTTTTCGCGAGTAAAACCATAACGCAAGAAGTAGTATAGGAAGAAGTCGTGCAACTCGTATGGTCCCACTTTATCTTCGGTTATCTGTGCGATATTGCCCTCGTCATCGGTAGGCAACAACTCGGGCGATACGGGTGTGTCAATCACATCCATCAGTATCTCGCGCAATCGCTCGCCAAAGATGTTCTCTGCTGCATAGTGTACCAGGTAGCGTACCAATGTCTTGGGCACGCCTGCGTTCACACCGTACATCGATATCTGATCGCCGCAGTAAGTCGCCCAACCCAATGCCAACTCGCTCATATCGCCTGTGCCGACCACTAATCCGTTGTACTTGTTGGCGAGGTCCATCAGCACGAGTGTACGGATACGCGCTTGCGCATTCTCGTAGGTGATGTCGTGGTTGTTGAGGTCGTGTCCTATGTCGTTGAGGTGCTGTGTCGCCATATCGCGGATAGGTATCTCGTGTATGCTTACGCCCAACTCTTCCATCATCGCGATGGCATTGCTGTAGGTACGGTCACTGGTGCCAAACCCAGGCATCGTCACGCCTATCACTTGGCTGCGGTTGTAGCCCAATCGGTCGGCAGCCAATACACTGACTATCAGCGCGAGAGTGGAGTCCAGTCCGCCCGATATGCCAATCACGAGCGATTCGGCATGGGTATGTTGCCAACGGCGTAGTAGTCCATGCACTTGCAGGTTCAGCACATCTTCGCAATACTCATCGCTCTCTTTCTTCTTAGGCAAGAACGGTGTCTGCGTAAAATGGCGATGCAATGGTCCTTCGTCTCTAAACTCTAAACTGTAGGCGGAGCCGTCCTCTAAACTGCGCTCCAGCGGCGCCACCTGCACATGGCGGAACTGCCCATGCTTATCGTGGGTGAAGTTGGTGTTGCGTTGGCGGTCAATGCGCAGACGCTCCACATCTATC
>CAMEKM010000045.1 GCA_945921355.1 uncultured Bacteroidales bacterium | reverse complement strand
ATTTCTTGTATATGTCAATTTTTTTTTGTATTTTTGTCGCGAAATTGGTTATTTGTTCAATTCCGAGTGCAAAGATAGGATATTTTTCCGACATGACAAAATTTTTTCGGAAAAAAATCCTATAAAAGTGCATTTTTTTTGAAAAATGATAGATTCAAAGGACATATTGGCTGGAATTTTGTCCGAATTAGGGCAAAATACAAGGGAGTTCTCCGATAATCTTGGGTACTCTCTCACGAAGTTGTATGACGTGCAACGAGGGAAGACTAAGCGTCTGAGTGATGAACTTATTGAACTAATCTTGGAAAAATATCCGAGATTCAACAAGGTGTGGCTAATGACTGGTGAAGGTGAGATGCTTCAACATACGTCACTATATGCCATGTACCAAGAAGCCGAAGAGGAACGACTAAGAAGAGACACGGCAGGAAACACCACTCCAGGTTGTGTCCGGTTGCCTCTCGTTACCCAGACAGCCGTGGCAGGTTTTGGCAATGCTGATTTCGCTATCAAAGAAGGCGATGTCAAAGATTACTACATTGTGCCCAAATTCCGCTACCATCAAGTGGACTTCATGATTGAGATCTCAGGATCCAGTATGTACCCGAAATATAACAGCGGTGACGTGGTTGCCTGTACCATCCTGCGTGATGGCGCGTTCATCCAGTGGAACAAATGCCACATCGTTGCCACACGTGAACAGGGTATATTGTGCAAGCGTCTGATGCCCGGCTCTACCGATGACACACTAAAGATGGTATCTGACAATGAGAACTACCCACCATTTGAGGTTCCAAAAGAAGATATCACGGGCATTGCATTAGTCGTTGGTGTCATCCGTCTGGAGTAGTTTTGTAGCTGCTCCAAATGTCCCGGACACATACCCATACAGTACTCATCTGGACACACCCACAAAACCAAATGTCGTACCTCTCACACCCCTAAAAATAGCCAAATTTGGCATAATTCACACAAATACAGCCGTTTGAGCCATTTTCAAACGGCTTTTTTTGATGTAAAGTGGGGGTGTAAAGTGGGGGAGTGAAATGCAAAATATCGCCATTGAAAACGCGAAATAAATGCAAAGAGGTGGTTTGGTCACTCATTTTCGTGCATCTTTTGAATATCCAAAATGAATATCCAATGCAATTCCAATGCGATTTTAGCCCAAAACCAAACGTCTCCGTTTTGAACATCCAATTGCACTCTGATGACCATGAGCCGCAGCCGTTTTGAAGGCTGTTTGAATACCGTTTGAACACCGTTTGAATGGGTCTCGCTGCTGAGGCTCTTTTCTGGGCGTATATATACTATATTACGAACGGGTGTAGGTACATGCACACGCACGTATTATGCGCGTATGAGGGCACAAAAAAAGGGGCTTCGTTGCCCCAGTCTTGACGCTCCATGAGCCGCAGCTTGTTTCCCCGTTTACGGGGCGTTTTTTGATGTATTTGGCACCTTTCCGGTGTGCCGGTACAAGGGATGGTCAACGCAGGTCAAACGCACGTCCCAGTTTTGAGCATCCAATCTTGGGAGAAATCACCATAAAATACAAGCAAAATCACCATTTTGAGACGTTTGGTTTTTATTGCACATTCATGTCAAAATCTCTCTAATCCCTTTATTTACAAGGCTTCCGGCGTATATATTAAGGGTGACACAAAGAGACATTTGGTATTATCCCCCATAAAATCAAGGAGTTTTTACATACCTTTAGTAATAAATATATTGATTCTTCTAGTTGTTGAATGGTTAAACCGTACAAAACAACATGGATTACAAAGAATAACAGCAATACCTCTATTAAGGTATGCGTTATACATTCTTTTGGCTTGGATTATATGTTTGATGTTTTGGTTAAATATTGATTCTTCAAATCAATTTATATATTTTCAATTTTAAATTATGAAGCGGTTTATATGTAAAAGTATAATATTCCTATCGTTAATGATACTAGTTTTATCATTAGTCTTGATATTTATGGCAAAGTACCCTGACAAATATGCCATTGAATCTCATGAGATAAACGTTAGACTATCTGCAGAAAGATTGTCACAAATAGCCACAACGAAGATTGTGATTATTGGAGGAAGTGGATGTGGGTTTGGTTTTAACTCTCAGTTGATTTATAATCACTTTCACATGCCTGTAATAAATACGGGCACACATGCTAGTATTGGAATTGTAATGCAGTTGAAAATGTATGAACAATATTTCAAAGACGGTGATGTTGTTTTGATAATTCCAGAATATCAGCAGTTTACGAATAAATATGCTTATGGAATAGAAGATCAAACACTTTATAGAATTTTATACAACAATTATCCATCGGCACTAAAATATCTAACTATTTATCAATCTATTAATATTGTAAAATACATCCCAAAGTATTTTCAAGATGCTTATGCTCATAGAGAATTAATTTTTGACACAATCAGCCCGTATTATAAATTATCATTGAATGAATATGGAGATGTTGCTTTTTGGGAATATAGAAATCACAAAATAAGTATACCTGCTCACACTATACAAAACGATTGCCCTAATGATGATATTATAGATGTTATAAAATATTTTATGCAGGCACAAGAAAAAAAAGGAGTAAAATGTTTTTTATTTCCTCCTACTTATATGTCACAAAGTTATGAAAATAGTGAACTATTTATTAATTCATTAAATGCGACCTTACTACATCATGGTGTACCATTTATAACTCCTACTGAACGATATAAATTTGTTGATAGTTTATTTTATGATACGGATTATCACCTAACCTATGAAGGAGCAACACTTAGAACGCAAATGATTATAGAAGATTTAGACTCTTGCTTAAATTTGTGCAAATAGCATAAACATCTCATACTAAACCTTATTAATAATTACACTATAGATTTGCGGGGTGAGTTGTTTTTATCACTTTGGCATAGAAATTGCATAGAGTAGGGCAAGGGCAGAAAAAAGCTCTTGCCCTAATAGATGAACCATTAAACCTAAACCTTAATCATTAACCTTTTTAACCAAACCCACTATGACAAACGTAACCAAAATGCTATTGGCTCTTCTGGGAGGAGCCGTGGTGGGAGCTACAGCAGCATTGCTATTTGCTCCAAAGAGTGGCGCAGAATTGCGCTCCGAAATCGCAGCAATCGCTCGCGAGAAGTACAAAAACCTCAATCTCGATGAAATCAACAAACTCGTGGACAAAGTGATGAGCCGCATCCGCAATGGTATGTGCAACTGCCACTGCAAAGCCGACATCGAAGCCGCAGTAGAAGATGCTGCAAAGAAGTAACTTAGGCGCCGAAGGCGCGTTATATGTTCCTATGGAACGTTTCATGCCTTTGGCGTTTTATGTACCTTTGGCACGTTGTTAGTAAACGTTAATAACGCGAAGCAGAAAACGTGCGCAGCACAGATAACGCAAAGCAAATAACGTCGGCATTGCCGACAAAAAACGTTGAACTATGAAAGATCTTTACAATCAGCTACTTGCTGATATTCAATCATATATCAAGTCGCAACTTCAACTGCTGAAAGTGCAGAGCGTAGAACAAACAAGTCAGTTGTTAGGGCTCATTATTGCGCTATTCGCTATTACGGCTATCGTGGTTGTCGGACTTATTTTCTTGGCTATAGCTTTAGCTGCTTGGCTCGAACAGTGGCTGCCAATGTGGGCTTCGTATCTGGTGATTGCTGGAGGCATGGGATTGATTGCGTTAGGGGTGTATTGGGGCAGACGGCTGTGGTTTGTGCGCCCAATCGAAAAGCACCTTAGCGAAGTCATCATGGATAATCCTGCTCCACTGAAGCAACAGAAGCAAGCCATTGAAAACCAATCTGCTATGCAGCGCGAACTATTGGACCGCGACATCGCAACCGTGCAACGCGATTGGGCACATGTGCAGCAACTCTTCGCACTCTTACGAGAAATCATTTCTCCTAAGAAGTGAGGTATAGTTCTTCGAGATGGATAGCTATCATTCAACAGCACCGCTCAAAATGGGCGATGCTGTTTTTGTAGGTGCCACAGATTACTTACCTCCAAAGCGCTCGATTTTCTATTTTTCTGGAGTAGGCAACTCGGCGTGGGTGGCGCAAGATAGCTGCTGCCAAAGAGCGATGGCCGCAGATTGTAGAGCCACTGAAGGCGCGGCAACATGTTTTTGAATGCCACGAAGGACCATTGGCACGATTCAAGAGTTATGTGATAGGTAGGAGTTTCAATAAGCACCAACTCACTGCCGAGCCATTCTTCACAACAGATGCTTGCACCTCCTGTGGGCGTTGCGCACAGACGTGTCCTGCGCATAATATCTCGCTGGTAGATGGTCGTCTAGAGTGGAGCGACCACTGTACGCAGTGCTTGGCATGTTTCCATATTTGCCCTGTGAATGCCATTCAGTATGGTAAGTTCACGAAGGAGAAGAAACAATATTGGATAAGTAGTTACGTTAGCGCGACTCCCACAAGTTCGCTATAAGTTTCGGGACCACCATAGGAGATCTCTGGGACTTCTGTGGGCTTTCTGTGGCTTTCATTCTACCGTTTTCACTTTTCACCTTTCACCTGTCCGATTTTAATGTGCCTCTATAATAATATAATAATGCCGTATTTTCGGCATTTTGGTAGTTTTGTGCCGAAAAATCGCTTGCGATTAATCGTTCGAACCCATTGGTGAGATAAGACGATTGGAGAATTTGGAGGGTAAAATGGTATATACAATACGCGGGAAGTGTAGTGTTTACTATGCTTCCCGCGTGGGTGTATTTTTTTTGATAAAAGTTTTCGTGTGCTGGTTTTCGTGAGCACTAGTGCAGATATAAAGACTGTCTATTACACGTCATTGTCAGTCTGCTTCAAATATTTGTCAGTCTAAATATCACTGTGCCTTGAAGTAAAGTCATCAATAAGTGTTTGATACTGTTGAAGGTTCTTCAAAATCTCAGAGATGCTAAAATTTTCCGAAATAATAGAACCAATTTCATTACAAGCAAGGGTCAAAACATCTCCTTTGCTGCTATACCTTTTAGGTTTAGTAAGTGGTAACTTACGCTCTTTGGCGGCAGCAATTAGCTCTCTACCATAACTGCGTAACAAACTCATTTTATCTCTCTCGTCTTCGTATGGAGCCTCCAGTTTAATACATAGGCGGCTTTCCTTCCGGGGGGCTGCATATCCTTCAATCTGAAGTTTGATTTTTCGACCATTTTTAAACTCTCGCCTATGCCATGCAGCGCAGACGAATGCCCCCCTGACGGAGTTTACTGTGCCCCACCAGAAATCTTCAGACTTATCCATTAGGGTTTCCATCTCTTTGTAGAAGCCTTGCCATGTACCCCAACTCCATTCATATACTGGCAAATTGCGGTAGTTGAGGAATGTATTTTCAATCTTAGTTATTCTATCTCTGTAATCCAACAAAATCACGTTAGTTCCAGAATAATTGTTGAGTACTTCAATCATATCCTGACGCTGCATCACTGCAAAATGCCACACGCCATCATGTGCCTTAATGTAGTTATTCCTAATAATATCAATACTTTGTTGACTCTCGTTGCCGGTCTTAAAGTATATACAATGCTTCTGCAAATGCTTATATTTTGCAGAGGTTTCGATCTCTTTAGAGTATCTTGTCATCTGACGGCCATGCTCCGAAGTGTTGGTCTTATCTTCGATAATAATAGCATATTCATCGTTGACAATACAGAAAACATCTATGTGTTTTACTTGCTTCTCAACCTTGATAGTAAAAACTTCCAAACTCCCATCATAACCAAGCAATCTATTAACAAATAAACGTGAGCACAGATGCAAACTAAAATCCTCATCTTTGTACTTCGGGTCCGACCACCTCAAGAACCACAAGAGAAACGCATCTTGACTTAACTCACTTGTAGCATAATCAAATAAATTCGGTCTCATAGGCTTCTGAAATAAATTCAAATTCTTAATAAGTGTACTTATTATATCCTGATTGACGGTACCACAAGGAACCATTCATCCTATATTCCGTTTCTGATGTATTATTTAATTCATCCGACCATGTGTAAGTTGTAATCAAACCAGAAGTCTGAATACTTTTTCCCTGTTGATCAAAGTATTCATAATCTGAGGTCGTTTTAGTCAATAAATTATCATCCCATTCATATGTAGTCCTAGATATACCACTACGATAACTTTGAGTCTCCGAAATATATGTAAACATTTCTGTATTCAAAGACTTTAGACGAGTAAATGTGTCGTCCATGAACTCATCAGAACTTTTATGTATAGAAGAAAGTTTTCCATCATTATAAAACTTTGTCTCACCTATTCGTGTAAGACCGCTATAAGTATAATTACTTTCAGCCCAAATAGTACCATTTTGGTAATAGTTCTTTGTAGATACTTGTCTATCATAGTGCCGACTATCATATTCGTAGATGGAAATGGAAGTATTTGACCTAATTTCCTTTTGCTTGGTTCGAGCATCATCATACCAAATAGTCGTATCTCTGGTTGATATCTCACTACCTGATGGGTAGGTCTGCCAATAATAGTCGCGGTCAGATTCATTTTGATACGTGCGCTTACTTTTTAATTCATCGTTCTCGTACCTTGACTGCGATTTAAGATACTTGGCTTCATTTCCTCTTTCATAAACAAATTTACTAACAACATTAAGCCCAGTGCTCCAGTAGGTGCCGCTCTCTGTATCCTGATAAGTATACCATGAAGCACTCTCTTTGATATACTTAACTTTGTTAACACCAGAAGGATTTGACGGGTCGCTCGGGTCACTAGGGTTGGTTGGATCACTCGGGTTGTTCTGATTACATGATAACAGAACAACTGAGAATAAAGATAATAAAAGATAAAAATACTTTTTCATACAACAAATACGATTGCCTATACATCGTGAGGTTTGAAATGTTAGTATTTGAGTTCTTGGGGAACAAAAACAAAAGCGTGAACTTTCGTTCGCTTCATTTGATTTGTTGAGGTCTTCGACTACCTTAGATATTCAAATTTGCACCAAAAGCCCACGCCAAAAGCGTGAGCGTTCATAGGCTTGGCTTGAATATCTAACGATTGTTTGAAAGGGTCGAAGTTTCAACAAATCAAGTTTGGCTTATAACGCTATATTAAATATGTCGGGCAAAGTCAGTTAATAGTTAATAATTAATAGTTAATATTTCTATTAATCTGAAATTGCAGTTGTAAAGGATTCTTTTTTATTTACAAGTGATTAGTGATAAGCTTTTTATTTGGTTAAACAAGTTCGTATATAGTTCTCTATATCTTGAGCAGATACATTATATATAGGTTCTAGCAAATGGAAATTGGCATCTTGCGCAAATAACTCGCCTCTTGTAAGCATAGATAAAAGGTTCTTGCTCTTGAGACGATGGCGTGAGTATTGCAACGCATGATTCATCAATTCATGAATATCTACACCCGTTTGCAAAATAGAATAGATGTCGTAATAATCTCTAAAATTACTTCTGCGAAGCATTACTTCCATTTTCATCGCTCCAATAGCCATCACATCAGCCAGTTTGATATTGCCTTGATAGATGACTTCGTTTTGTACTGGGGAGTATTTATCGCATGCGTAAAAAGAGAATTTTACTCCAGCAACACGAAACTCCACATGGTCAAAGTCGTAAATATCTCTGCGCTCAATCTCGCCGATAGTGGACAACTCTTTTTCTATCACATCCCAAGCAACCTCCATCTTTTCATCCTTAGATGTGCGCCATTTTTGGAAATCTAAATCTTCGCTTTGGCGGGTATGCAATTGCAATGACAAGGCAGTTCCTCCGACCAGCCAATACGAACGGATACAATCTAATTGTGCTACTGCATCAATAATCTTACCAGTATGTGGGGCTAAACCTATCATTTAAACTTTCGATTGAAACGGCGTGTTGCCATAGATTTTACATATTGGTCGGGGCGCTTAGATTTGAAATAGTACCATGCAAAGAAACGATTCAACGAATAATAATAATCCAATTGAGGAATCAATTTGTCTAACCAAACTTGTTTTATTTTCTGATAGGGATATATCTGAAACAATTGGTCAATCTCAGGCATGTCAAGGTATAACAAAACCTTTTCTATCAATATATCATCTGAGATGTTATCGATAGAATCAGGACTATAAGACCAAAAGCATTGTTCCTGCTTCAAAAGTCCAATCAATTGTTGTTTGGCTTGTGGTTGTAGCATACCTTGTTCGTTTATTTTGACCTTTGCGCTGCAAAGGTAGTGTTTTTTTTTGAGATGTGCAAGAAATGAGTGATTTTTGAGCGATTTTTTGCTTGGAGGATAGACAACTATTTCAGGAATGTAGTCAACTTTTTTAGGAATGGGGATAACTTTTTTAGGAATTAAGACAACTTTATTTGGAAGCAATCTTAAGAAATAGCACTTTTTGTGGGAACACACCTAACTTCATACAAATGGCGGTCGTGCCTACCCTGTACGACACTACCCTATAGCCATACGGCTGCGTACCCGCAAGGGGTGCGCCATTCTATGTATTGCGCTTAATCCTCAAAGTGGGTACTTTTCGGGCGCAATACTCGGAGTGCGTTCCGTCGCACTCCTTCACGGTGGTTTGTCTTTGGTTCGTCCTTGGTTATTAACACGGGAAAGATAGAGAAGGTACAGGAGAAGGGAATCTTAATAAAAGTGCTTTTTCTATATCGCCAACTTACTCCTATTTTTAGACATGAAATTGCCAATCACAAGTATCAAAAAACGAATTAAAAAATAATTAATAATTATTTATTTGCACATGTCGCAAATATTTAGTACCTTTGTGCGCTAATTTCGGGTTATGGGCAAAACACTCTACATAATAGCAGGTTGCAATGGCGCGGGAAAGACAACTGCTTCATACACTATTCTGCCTGAAATATGGCACTGCCAAGAATTTGTGAATGCCGATGAGATTGCACGCGGTCTTTCACCTTTTAACCCTAATAGCATGGCGGTGCAGGCAGGACGAATCATGCTACAGCGTATTGAAGCACTGTTGAAGCAAGGAGTGTCTTTTTCGATAGAAACAACGCTGGCAACTCGCTCATACGTTCAGTTAGTCAAACGCGCTCAAGCAGAAGGGTACACCGTAAATCTGCTGTTCTTCTGGTTGGAAAGTCCAGAAATGGCAGTACAACGCGTAGCAAAGCGAGTGAAAGAAGGCGGGCATGATATTCCTGAAGAGGTAGTCTATCGCCGATATAAATTGGGGATTTGTAATTTCTTCAATCTATACAAGGATGTAGTGGACTTTTGGGTAATGGTTGATAATGCAAGTAATCCACAAAATGTGATAGCAACAAACGATGAAATATTGGAAGTGGAACTCTATCAAAAAATAGAAGCCTATGTCAACGAGTGAAAAAAAACAGTACATGCAAGATTTGGTGCGTGGTTTAAGATTATCAGAGTATCGTATGCTTCGAGATAAAGCAATGCGTAATTTGACTATCATTCAAGGTGATGGCAAGGGCGGTTGGCGAGAGGTATCCGCTCGCGAAGTGTTCGTGAAACTATACAACGAGCCAGTACCAACTTTTTGAGTTACATGCCCAAGGGGCGTTAATAACAAGGATAACGCGAAGCTTACAACGCGAAGCATACAACGTCGCAGGGCGACAAACAACGTGAAGTGAAACAAAACATAATAAACAACTTTATACATTAACCCGACTGAGGATAGAGGAACAGGAATAAGTACTCACCCCATCCGCAGTCACAAAAAAAATCTAAAAAACAATGAAACCAACTCACATTGAGCATCTTGGAATCGCTGTAACAAGTTTGGAAGAGGCAATGCCTTTCTTCGAGTTCTTAACTGGTGATAAATGCTACTCTATCGAAGAAGTAGCTGACCAAAAAGTAAAAACCGCTTTCTTCAAAGTAGGTGAAGTAAAAATCGAGCTTCTTGAGGCAACTAGCCCAGAGTCTTCTATCGCAAAATTCATCGAGAAGAACGGTGGTCGCGGTGGTATTCACCACGTTGCATTCAACGTTGATAGCGTAGAAGAGGCATTGGCTGAGGCAGAGGCAGCAGGCATCCAACTCATCGACAAAGCTCCACGCAAAGGTGCTGAGAACCTCATGATCGCATTCTTGCACCCAAAATCAACTAAGGGTATTCTAACAGAACTTTGCCAACAACCTTGTTGATCAAAGTTCTGACGAATGTTACATGTGCAAAGCACGTTACATGTCTTTAGACGTTACATATCCTACGGATGTTACATGTCTTCGACGTTATATGACTTTGGCGTGACATATCCTAAAGGATGTTACATGTATTCGACGTTGTTAGGTTATATGCCCTACGGGCGTTATTAAGTTAACAAGAACAACGCGAAGCAGACAACGTCGCAAAGCGACAGGAAACGCAAAGCAACCATGACAATATATCATTACGAAGATTTGCAGATTTGGCAACATGCAAGAGAGTTAGCAAAACAAATCTATGCTTGCATGCAAAACAATTCTGACTACGGATTTTGTAGTCAAATTCAACGAGCAGCCGTATCTGTAATGAACAATATTGCTGAAGGGTTTAATAGGGGTAAACATTCTAAAGATAATAAGGTATTTACTAATTTCCTGTCTATAGCCTATGGCTCTTGTGGTGAAGTTAGAAGTATGCTCTATTTAGCCGAGGATCTTGATTATATATATTCAGACAAGGCTTCAGAGTTGCGCGCTATGTGCAAAACTCTCGAACGAAAAATTGCTGGGCTTACAACAACCCTCAAAGAAAACGAGAAGCCACAATAGCACAAAACAACGCGGCAAAGCCACATGTAACATTGTTCCACAATAGAAAACAAAAATAACGTCGCATAAGCGACAGAAAACATGAATAAAGAAATGGATACAACAAAATTGCAAAAACTGATTGACAACCGCGTAAAGGTAGCAGCCGGTGGCGGTGAAGCAGCAGTAGAAAAACATCACGCAAAGGGCAGCTATACTGCTCGCGAGCGTATCAACATGCTCCTCGATGAGGGCTCATTCGAGGAAGTAAACATGTTCCTCACCCATCGTTGCCATGACTTCGGTATGGAGAAAAAAGTGTTCTTGGGTGACGGTGTGGCAGTAGGTAGTGGTACTATTGATGGCCGCCTCGTATTCGTATTCGCACAAGACGCTACCGTGATCGGTGGTTCACTCAGCGAGACTATGGCGCTCAAGATCTGCAACGTAATGGATCAAGCCGTTAAACTCGGTGCTCCTATCATCGGTTTGAACGATTCAGGTGGTGCTCGTATTCAAGAAGGTGCTTGCGCATTGGCAGGTTACGCAGAGATCTTTGAGCGTAACATCTTGGCTTCAGGTGTAGTGCCACAAATCTCTGTGATCTTTGGCCCTTGCGCCGGTGGTGCTGTTTATAGCCCAGCTTTGACCGACTTCATCATGATGACCGAGAACAACTCATACATGTTCATCACTGGTCCAAAGGTGGTTAAGAGCGTGACAGGTGAGGATGTAACCGTAGAGCAATTGGGTGGCGCGAAAGTACACGCAACCAAGTCTGGTGTTACTCACTTCGTAGCTGCTACCGAGGAAGAGGCATTGCAAGAAGTTCGTCGTTTGATTAGCTTCATCCCACAAAACAACATGGAGGAGGCACCACTCATGCAATGCACCGACGACCCAATGCGCGTAGAGGAAGGTTTGAACGAGATCGTTCCAGATGATCCAAACAAACCATACGATATGAAAGACATCATCTACACTATCGTAGATAATGGCGACTTCATGGAGGTTCAAAAAGACTATGCAAAGAATATCATCTGCGGTTTCGCACGTTTCAACGGTCGTTCAACAGGTATCATCGCTAACCAACCAAGCTGGTTGGCAGGTGTATTGGACTGCGACGCTAGTCGTAAAGCAGCTCGTTTCGTTCGTTTCTGCGACGCATTTAATATTCAAATCCTTACCCTCGTGGACGTTCCTGGTTTCCTCTGCGGTACAGGTCAAGAGTACGCTGGTATCATCGACCACGGAGCAAAGTTGATGTTCGCATTCGGCGAGGCAACTGTGCCTAAGGTGACTGTGACTATCCGTAAGTCTTATGGTGGTAGCCATATCGTGATGAGCTGCAAGCAATTGCGCGGTGACGTATGCTACGCATGGCCAAACGCTGAGATCGCTGTGATGGGTGCAAGTGGCGCAGTAGGTGTGCTCCAAGCTAAAGCCCTCAAAGCTATCGAGGATCCAGAAGAGAAGAAGAAATTTATTGCAGAGAAGGAGGCTGAGTACAAAGACTTGTTCGCAAGCCCATATCAAGCAGCTAACCGCGGCTATATCGATGATATCATCGAGCCACGCAACACTCGTAAGCGCATCGTTCGCGCATTCGAGAACTTGCAAACCAAGCGCTTGACCAATCCTCTGAAGAAACACTCTAATATTCCACTTTAAGTTCACGATGTGAACGTTACATGTCTTTTAGACGTTATAGGTCTTCGACGTTATCAAGTTATAAGTCCAGAGGACGTTACATGTCTTCGACCTTGTTGAGTTATAGGTCCTTCGGACGTTTGAGGTAAACGTTAACAACGTTAAACTTATAACGCGGAGCTTACAACCAAACAACGCGGCAAAGCCGCTTAAAACGCAAAGCAGACAACGTCGCAAAGCGACAGGTAACGTGAAGTGAAACGAAACTAAAAAACAAAGA
>CAMEKM010000044.1 GCA_945921355.1 uncultured Bacteroidales bacterium | reverse complement strand
AAACCCTTTTAGGAAAAACAAACAAAAAACTGTCAACCAATTTTAGGAAAAGACATTTTAACAGTTGAGATGTCGTTTGTGCTACTTCCACACTTCCACACTTCCACATAAAAAAAAGAGTTGAATGGTATATCGTTCGAAAAAAATATAATATATACTATGTATATAATTATATACTACCCCAATACCCCCTAAAAAATCGTCAATTTTCGTGGAGTATGATTTTGGTGTTTGGGCAGTATGGAGAGTAAATTCGCTCATAAAATGATGTGGAAGTGTGGTATTTGGAATATTAAAAATGTTTAAAATTGCTACGCGGTACATGGAGGGTTGCAGTAGACTTTTCCTTACCCGAATGCATATGATTGTTTTTGAGCAAGCTCACACAAGCATATGCATTCTGGTAAAAATAGATAAAATCTATTTAAATATTCGTTGATTATGTATGAGCTATCTTCGGGGTATCTTCGGGATAAGGGCGGTCGAATTTTTAGTATCAAACAAATGACCGATTAAGTGACTGCAAAGGTAGTGAAATATTTTGGATTGATCAAGCAAATCGCTTTTTGAGCGATTTTCTTAGAAACTGATAAGTCAACTATTTCAGGAAATGAGTCAACCTTTTTAGTCTATAACAGACTAATGCTTGATAATATAGTATGGGATGTTTAGCGATTGTACTTCACGTTCGTACCAATCAAATAGGTAGTTGCGAATGTTAGGATTCTCGCGAACGGCATCAGGCTGCCATGGCATATCCGGATAACAAAGGAGATAGACATCCATAGGAAATTGATGAAGCGCGTCAAGCAGAAACGTAGGGCAGGTGCCATATTTATGCTCAAACCAAACTTTGGTAATAATCAACTCGGTATCGAAGAAAGCCACCACATCCTTAGCAGAATATATTTGAGATATATCTTTTAACTGTTGCACTTGCTGTCGTGCGATTGCCACAACATCGTCATATGTATAAGCGTAGTTTGGGGCTAAACGTTCTACATACTCACGTGCATATTCTGGAATCAGCACTCCGTTGTAGCGGTTTGCTAAATATGCAGAGAGAGTTGATTTTCCCGTGGACTCTGGTCCTATGATACCGACCTTATACATTAGCGTGTGAGCATCAGTTTGATATTGATACCTACATTGTCTGCTTTGATAGGATAGGACGAAGATATGAGTGGGGTAGTGCCTTGGTGATCATAGAAGAGTTGGAGGTTAATTTTTTGCGACAATACGTAATCAGCACTAATCTTGATGCCTAACACTTTATTTCCAGAACTTGCTTGAGTGAGTCCTTCTTCTACTTTGCGGAGCAATGTCTTGATGTCTTTATAGCTTACATCTACATTGATTTTTAAGTCGTTGCTTACTTTCTTTTGACCACCATCACGGTTTTTGGTGATAAAATTCAAATCCTTAATTGTATATCCTGCTCCGATGACAAATTCGTCGGTATGACCTTCTGTGATTTGGACAGAGTTCACATTAAGTGATATATTGCGTTGTTTGCGGTATTCAACTTTTGCCGATAGGGAGTTCTTCATCGTCATATTCAATCCAATGAGTGGTGAAAAGTTTTCTGTCAAATTCACCGATGAGATGTCATATGCGGATGAAGGAATAGGATTATCGGTGGTGACATCTCGTACGAAACCAACTTGCTTGTTGTCTAACTCAAGAGCAGGTACCCATGTAGAGAAACTAGAGTAACTACCAATGGCATACTTACAAGTATAAGCATGAGTAAGGTTGATTGATTTGAAATGATCGCGTAGCCAAGGAAGACGTCCCAGACCATCAAAGGTAACCGACCAGTTAGGAAGGATATTCAGTAATCCGAGGAATGGATTAAGATTTACTCTTGAAGCATCGCGACCTGTGTATGCCGCCAAGAATGCTGGCACAAGTACATCTGCTGTACTATTACTGATAGTACCGTATTTGCGCTCATATGGCTTTCCACGTAAGCTTATAGGTATAAAGCCTGCATTTGGATAAACCAAACCATTATATTGTTGCTGCACGCGTGAAGTGATTACATTGCGGTTGCTTAGGAATTGATTGAATGTTTCTGAAGCGAAATTATCTTCCGCAGAACCAATACGTTGGAAAGCTGTACCAATCGCTACTTGTGTGATGTTGAACGATCCCGTCATATTCTCTTGCAGTTGGTCGTAAGAGTAGATGATGGAACTGGATTGCGCTTCGTAGCGTTTGCCATTGACTTGAATCTTGAATCCAGGGAACGGTTCTACTACAAGTTTGATATCCAAGTCATTAGTCTTTGAGCGTGTAGCAGGTTGTACTACGGTCGTGTCGCCTGATAGCCAACCATTGTTTTTGGCTTTCTCTACGAAATCATCTGTGAATCCACCAAAGGCGAAGTCAAATCCAGGAGCATACATGTCGTTGAAACGTTGTTGCCCCATGAAGCCTGCTTGTGGTGCGAAACCAGGTATAGTAAGTGAAGAAGTATTGCGATATGTGACCTGTACCTTGCGCAACATTGTGCCAAAGTATGCAAACATATCACCAGTTATTTGGGCAGGTGTACGCTTATTAGGGTCTTGTGTAGTGATTTTGATGGATACGTTCTCTAATTTAACTGGTGATTCCACTGTAATCTTTGTCGTAGAAACAGTGTTGAATTTCAGTTTCACCTCTTTCCCTTCAGCTGTAGTTGCCGTCAGTTTGAGGGATTCGCTACCTAATCGGTGGGTGATTTCTTTGCTCTCTCCTGCTTCAAGGGTGACGGTTGTGGTATAGTCTTTCGCACGGAAAGCACGTCTACGTGTTGCACGCTGGTTATAGCGTTGCGACATCTGTTTCCAATATTTTGACTTACCATATAATGTTTCGAAATTAATAGCGCCGTCCACTTGCCAAGCACGTGTACTGCTTACTACATTACCTAAATCGGTAGTACTATTGGTGGATTGTACAGTACGATTCCAATTGTAAGTGGCATTGTATGATGCGTTAGCAGTCAAAGCCTCTAAATATGGTACGCGATTGAATGGCACATTCCAAGACGCGGAGAATAATTGCTGATAGGTATATGGTGTTCCCCAAGTCGCCAAACTGCGTTGAATAGTATCTTTCCAAGCTTCGTAATAGTCGTTGGTGAATGCATAGTCTTTTATGATCTCTGGTGTGTAATATCCTTCATCCACGGTAGAGTTCATCGCCGTTTGGAATGTGAACTTCATGTTCTTAGTGAGGTCGTATTTGAAATCAAAGTTACGATCCCAAGTAAAGTCTTTGGAGAAGGTCAAATCCATGTCGTTTTGCACGGGCGCACCCAATTCTGCTGTATTGAAATCACGCATTTTGAGATGCGTAAACGTACGGTGCATATTCGTGTTGAATGCCCATGATTGAGGCAAGTAGTAGAAGTTTAATTCGCTGAGCAATTTTACTTTTTGTACAGCTTTGACCTCCTTGAATGGCTCCCAAGGTGTTGGATTAAAATTGTAGGAGTAATTAAAGCTACCTTTGTAATCTCTGCTTAGGTCTTGTTCTATCTCTGGTGAATATTGCTTTTGCTCATTATAACTGGCTGATATAGAGAAGTTTGCAGGGTCATAGAACATATTTCGTTTCTTGGAATGGATATCCACCTTCATGTTCGATACGGAGAAACTTGTGGACTCTTGAGTGGTTTTTGCCATCGAACGAATGGAGTCTTTCTCTGCATTTGTGGCATACGTCTCAAGACTTTCTGACAATTTGATGTCCGTATCCAAAGGATCGTAGTCTGGTGTCTGTGTTTGGTTGGTGTAGGATGCGTATAGAGGAATTTGCAACTTGGCTTTTTCTGGGAACAAACGACCAGCTTCCAATGCCGCACTCACAGATAGTTGGTATGAATCTTCCATGTTTCGATCCAATACATTGGATTCGATGGAACCATATCCTGCTGTTTCCAAACGACCCGCTACATTTACCTGAGCAATGTCACTGATGCTTAATGCCGCGTTAGCCATTGCTGCTACACCACCTTGTTCGTTGAATTCGCTCAAGCGTAACTCATTAATCCATACTTCACCATTAACCTCATTTGTGGTTTTGTTGCGAATACCAATCATGATGGATTGGATATCCTCTAAGGTAGGATTACCTAAGATGGTAATTTTGTTCTCCAAGTTATCAGGGTCGTATGTTTCGTATGGAATGGTGTTGCCCACATTGGGATCACCAGCACGTTTTGCGCGGTTACGTTCCATCTTAGCTTGAGTAAGTGCGCTCAGAGCAAAGTCGAATTGATTTTTCCATACTTTGTCACGATCACCCAAATTATTGTTGTCGTATACTCCTTCTGGAGTTAGACTCAACGGAATCTCATATTCATAGTAGTTGTTCTTGATGTCAGAGCCCAAGCGGATAAAGCAAGAAATATCTTTATCTGCTATTGGGTCGAATTGTGGTAAACACTCGGCATGCACGAACATTTGCAAGCGTTTGTATTGGCGCATATCATACACCACATTTTTATATACAGCACGTGCATCTTTTGGAGCGATATGATTAAAGCGGAACACCATTGATTGCTCGTTCTGCTCAATCAATTGTGCTTGTCCTGGGTCTGTTTGGCGAGAAACACCACGTGGGAGGACGTAGTTGATTGGTGTACGGTTGGAATGTTCCTCAATATTGACTGCCTCTATCACAACTGAGCCGTTCGTAGTGTAAGGGTTACTAATGTTATACTGATTATTAGCAATATCTTGATATAATCCCTTGCTGTAGTTACGCCATTCGCCACGTACTAAATTCAATGTCGCCAAACGCAAGTGAGTTTCTTGCTTAAAGTTCGTCATGTAGATACGTGCAAAGCGAATGGATTTGAAGTTGCGTATGTTACCCACTTTTTTCACGGTAGCACTATCGCCTCGCAATGGAATCTTGAACTGGTACCATTTTACTTTGACCGTTTGCTTATTTCTCAAAGTAACGTTTGTTTCCATGATGCTTGCGATATTTTGCTGTCCAACACGTTGCATGTCCTCTTTGCGCAATGAAATGTGATAACGATAGAAACGTTCGTTATCATTCAGAGTGTTGTCTTGGTTGATGTCTTCAATATCTGGTTGTAGCGTTGATGCAGTACCATATGCATCATACTCACCCATTTCAGGGGAGTTGCCTTCAGTACCGTTAAAGTATTTATATCGCTCTAAAACAGGGGTTTCTGCTTTGTCGAAATCATCTCCTCGATAGTAGTGATAATTATCACCAGCAGGGTCCTTCAATGGAGAGAAATCATCTTGTTCCCACATATCCAATACAGCTTGATCCACTTTGTTGCGTAGAGTAGCCACATAGTCTGCATATGGCTTGCTGCCATTATACTCAAATAGAAATTCATCTGTGGTACTCAAACCATTCAAACCCACATCTTGCTTTGCTCTGGCACCAGCTTCATTGGCGAATGCCACGACGGTGCTAGTAGTTTTAGGACTTCTTCCCCATACAGTGCGATCAATCAGTGTCTCATCATTGTTTAGAGGCAGACCATGTTCAAAGGATTTTTTACCATCGCGCAAGATGTCTTCGCTCACATCGCCTAAGTCAATATACAAATCACCTCCTTCATATGCCACATCAGGATTAGTTAGGAAAGGGTCCATTAGCCAAAACTCAATGTATTCGATATTGGCTTTTTCAAAGTCTGTATTATCCAACTTACGCATGATACCACCCCAACGAGTTTGCGGGTTGGTCAGTTTTCCATCTGTGCCTATTTCAGAAGCAGAGATATTGTATGGGCCTCTTTCCTCTGGGTAGTAGCTCAAGTTCATCACCGCCAATTTCGAATCTGCGTTAGGCAGCGATTGCTTGTCAGGATAAATCTCTTGTTCCATTACCACGCGCGTACGGTGATCAGACATCGCCTCAGGATCATCCTTAATGTGCTTTGGAGTGTTGCTCTGAGGGATACCAAATATTGGATCAACAGTGTACCATGCCAATAGGGCGCGATTTTTATTATACGCGATATCATTACTCATCTCGGCTTCCACAAATCGGTCGCCTGTAGGAGTAGATGCTAATCTCCAATAGCTTGGATAGTGAATGTCGATATTCGTCTTTGTTGCTTCGAAGTCATCAATGTAAGCTGTTCCTACTTGTCCAACATCCTTTGTGTGTCCAGGAATCAAATGGGCAAACTCTGCATTTACTTGGAAGGTAGAAGGTGCTGTAGCTTCCATCCAGGGCACTTTATCTATCAAGAGTGTCAGCCATTGCAGTTCGGTTTTCCAATTTGCATTGACGCCCCAGATTGTGTTGGCTAATGGCTCACTACCAGTATTGACTTTGGTTGTTAGTGGCTTTTCGCGCAAGTGCATGATGGTACCACCAACGGTAAAGTCTTTGTTGAACTCATATTCTAAGTGTGCACCAAATAGCGATTTGCGCTGCATAGAAAATAGTGATTGGTTCTCCAATTTTACATCCACATTGGTACCTGCATCTATAATTGATTGATTCAGAATTGTTACCGTTCCCATGGTGTAATCCACGGTGTAATCTACGTTTTCAATCAACGTTGCACCACCTGCGGTTACTACCACACTACCGCGAGGGATATTCATTGCATTTAGACGAATCTCATTACCTGCGCTTCCCTTATACTTACCCATCAACACAAATTTATTTTTCTCTGACAGCTCTTGGGCAGTAACTAATGTTGAGTCATAAAGTTCTTGGAAAATATATTTCTCGGCAATCGTTGGGTTGCCAATTGCTTGTGCCAAGTGGCTACCAAATGGCTCCAATACGGGGAAAATGATTCGTCCTGAAGAGGATAGAGCAGTATAACCTTCCACATAGTCAAAGCGTCCGTCAGGCGATGCATTGTTTCGTGAGTCTAAACGGTCAAGATTCATCACGCGCAGCAATTGTTTTCCCTTGATATCACCTTCTAACAGGTACTGCATCTCTGTACCGACCGAGTCATTGCGGTATTGAATATACAATTCGAATTTATCGCTTGACATTTGGCTTGCTCCTAACGAATACACATTCTTCATCATCAGGTCCCACGTACCTTTGTTTTTTGCAAAAGGTGCATTATTGGTACTCTTCAACATCTTGAGTAACAGTGCATTTGGCGCTCCCATATTTTCTCCACCATCCGTTGAGAACTCACCCACTTGATATACTTGCCCTCCGTAGGTATATTCGTAGGCTACTGCCAATACCTCATCTTGATTCAGTGCGGTTTTCAATGAGATATAACCCAATGCTGCATTCAATGTGTATTCGCCATTATTGAGCAGGCGTGCAGATTCAATTTTTTCGTAATCTTCGCTCAAGTCCATGCCATTTAGATGCTGCATGACTGAACTAATTTGCTGAATATCACGTATGCTGGAGTTATCTATTGCCAGCGTTTGATACAACGAGTTTGCTTTATTGTAGGGCAAACGTGCACCAGCTTCAGCTGTAATAGATGGGTTAAGGATGTGTCGTTGCTCATTCTCACCTAAATCGGCTAATGCTACAATATTGCGTGCTTGGTCATAGTTGCCACGTTTGTTGGTCACCCACACCTCAATACGGTTGATGGTCACACCACTCGCGATATAAGGCAACGATTGCATCGCCTGTTCATAGTTGTCACGGAAATAATAACCCAAGAAGAAGTGGCGATTCTCATCATAGCTATCAATTGGCACCTCAAAACTGGTTGTTTGTGCACCACCTTTACTCGAAACAGACTGACTTTCAGAGTTTTGTTGCGAAATCAAGGCTTGTACTTTCAGTTTGCCAAATTTCAAATCGGTCTTGATACCAAATAGTGCGCTACTTCCGCGTATCAAACTGCTATTTAGGTTCATTGATACATTACCAGCCTCCAAAGATTGGATAATATCATCTTCTTGCCCTTTGTAGTTTAATTTCAGGTTTTGTTGGTCAAAGTCAAATGATGCTTCTGTATTGTAACTCAAGTTCATATTGAGTTTATCGCCCACCTTACCATTCACATTCACCTGAATCTTTTCGTCAAAATCAAAGATGTTGTTGTTACGTGAGCGCTCTGTCAGTGCAGGGTTGTCCACATATTGGTGCTTAAAACCAAATAACAATTCTGCCGAACCTTGCATCTTCAGTTGCACACCACCAGGACCAAACACCTTATCTGCTGGTCCGATATTGAATTTCATATCTGTGATGTCGAATTTACGCTCATTATCGTGCTCCACTTCGCTAATCTTCGATTGCCAATATCGCCCCATTTGCTGACGTTCGCTGTATGCACGATATTCCTCCATTGTCATCATATAAGGAGTTGCAATATCCACGTCACCTATTCTGGTATGAACAACATAGTAGCCCAATATAGGGTCATACTCCACCGTAGTTTTTACGTTGTCCGGATTCTCAAGATCTAAACTGCTTTGAGGGCGTGTCAAGTCATCGTAATTATTAGCCCCTACACCCTGCACTTGCAGTGGAGCCATCTTGATGCTGTCATTTTCTTGCCATGACACGATAGTGTCCTGCTCTTGTGCCATTGCTAGCATAGGCAACATCCCCAATAATATGCTTAATAGTTTGTTCAAAACCAAATTCTTTATTCAAACTTCTTAATTCAAAATTCCCATCACAGCATTTTCAATGCCTGTTTGATTACTTGTTCAACACCCGCATTAGGGGCTGCACTCAAGATCTTATCCACCACTTTGCCACTTGCTGCTGCTGCGAAACCCAACATGGTCAGCGCACTCACCGCTTCTTGTTTGATTTCATTATCCACGCTTTTCGCCTCTAAACTGTAGCCGCTTGCGGCGTCCTCTAAACTGCCTTGGTTCGCTTCTGAACCAAGGTCTATTTTCAGCACTTTATCTTTCAAATCTACTATAATTCGTTGAGCAGTCTTTGGGCCTAATCCTTTTACCTGCGATAGTGCGCGTGCGTTGCCTGTGGCAATGATTTGACGTATCTCACTCGCAGAGTATGCCGACATAATCATTCGTGCTGTGTTCGCGCCAATGCCACTCACGGTCATAAGCATGAGAAACAACTCACGTTCGCCGCGAGTAAAGAATCCGAATAAATCATGCGTATCCTCACGTATAATTTCGGTGACAAATAGTTTCGTTTCTGTATTTTCTTTGCCAACCAATGCCGAGTAGCTTGGCAATGCGATATTAATAGCATATCCCACGCCTGCGGCTTCTATTACTGCATAAGTGGGGGTTAAATCTGCCAAATTTCCTTTTATATATTCAATCATAATGGTAACTATACACAAAAACGTGCAAAATTACTAAAATTTTTGCACATACACAAGAAAAAACGTACTTTTCTTGAAAAAGATAGATTTATCTATCTATTCGTCTTTGAATAAGAACCTTTCTGTCCGCTTTCTTTCTCGAAACCACCTCGTTAGCACCTCAATACCACTCCGTTACTGCTCTATTGCCATCCAATACTTACCGAGGCGCTACACGCGCCTTTAAGAATCATTACTTATAACAAAACGCCACTCTCCAAATGAAGAGTGGCGTTTTCTATTTCAATAAAGTCTTAGTGGCAGAACATGATTCCTACATACAGTCTGGGACCAGTAGGTACAACCAACTGTTTCTTAGCAAACGCCAACATCCAATCTAGACGGAACGTAGCATGTATACGTTTGGTGATACAATAATCCATACCCACATACGGATTCACATAGCCAAATCCCTGCTTGTGCAAAATGGCAATTCCTTCTGTTTGCCAATCGTCTTGACTACCATCCACGATAGACAATGTACGCATAGCACCACCACCTATTGAACTACCAATAAAGGGCCATACTTTCTCCATACGCCAGCATGCATCGGCAATCATGCCGCCCCAACCAGTACGGATATAACTACCTTTTTGAAGAAAAGCATGTTGATCACTCACTCCTGTCTTGAGGTTGGAACTAAAGCCCTCGCAGCCTACACGCAGATATTTCCATAAATTAACACGCATCGAACCACCCAAACCATAGGTCATACCTTGCATACTGATCTGTTCACCTGTCGGCAGTATAGCGCCAGCGGGTTGCCCAAACAAATAGCCCGCATGCACCATCATACCACCACTACAGCCTTGAAATACACGTGGTTTGTTTGTGCTTATTGTAGTGGTGTCATTGTTTGCCCACGTAAAAGAGGCACAAAGTAACAATATATAAAGTAATCGATATCGCATGTTAACATAAGAGACATTATATTGTCTTCAGTTCGCTGCCTGGGAAGTAGTGCGCGAGTATTTGCTCATAGGTATAACCCTTGTCAGCCATCACTGCTGCACCGATTTGGCATAGTCCTACGCCGTGCCCCCAGCCAGCACCTGTGAGAATGAAGTCGCCTTGTTCGTTGCGATCTACAACAAAAGCACTACTATATAAGTGGCTGCGGCTTAGCCATTTGCGAATTTCTAACTCTTTGCCAATCACCATCGTGCGTTTGCTGCCGACAATCTTCATCTCGTATAAACGAGCAGATGGACCACGTTTGATAGGTACGAGGTCAAGGATCTCGCCGAAGTCAATACCCGAACGCTCACGGATGATGTCGCTCAGTTCGGCTGCGGTGTATTGCACCGTCCAGCGATAGAAATCTTTGGTCTCTTGGTCGTAGTTGTTGAGTACTTGGCTGAGGATGCGCTCGTCGGTGGTGTTGCAGTAGGCAGATGGCGAAGTGCGGATAAACGCTTGCGCATTCTCTTCAATGGTCAAATCGGGTAGGGGAGTGCCAATCTCATCGCGGACAGCCTCGAGATAGTTGTAGTGCTCGTTTGCCCAAGCATTTTCGAAGAGTTCGGTCGCACCGCCGCAGGACTTGTAGAAGCGTGCATCGCACACTTTGCCGTCATACATCAGCACTTGTCCGCGTG
This sequence comes from uncultured Bacteroidales bacterium, assembly GCA_945921355.1. Taxonomy (GTDB): domain Bacteria; phylum Bacteroidota; class Bacteroidia; order Bacteroidales; family Paludibacteraceae; genus Colicola. The sequence goes on along the minus strand of CAMEKM010000044.1, from coordinate 1,817 downwards.
TTGCATCAATAGCTTTTTGCACGTTGGCTGCGGCCTCTTGGTGTTCATCGCGGCGTGTGATACCCTCATAGCGTTGGCAGTGGTCGTCGGCGCATACATCAAAGCCCTCGTGCGCGTCACGTTCGTACCAAACGACATGGCGATCAGGGTAGCTCAAGTCGGGTTTGTCGGTACCTTTAGAAGGGCTAATGATAGGACGAAGAACCCAGCTACGGGAGATAACAGCATGCGCTTTCAGGAGCTCCAGCGATGAGGTAGCAGACATCTCGGAGGTGATTACGGAGCTGAGGTAGTCTTCTACATCGAGGCGGTTGATGGCAGTCTGTGTGCCATCGGCGTTATCGCGTATTTCGAGTGTACCTTCAAACTCTTGGTCTTCGAGGCGATCCCAGTGGAATCCAATACCAATGCGAACATTCTTAAGAAGGAAAGTTGGGTGTTCTGGAGTGGAGTGAGGACCAGGAATAACGGCCTCAATCTTTGGAGCGGTCATTACGCCCACTGCAATTTCGTGTTTCATGATGTTATGGTAGTTATGCGTTTTTACTTGAGTAGGATATATGCAAGACTGGCGGCGCTGATGATAATCCACAGCAGGACGCCTTGTAGTAACGGACGGATGCCGACGGATTTGATGACATCTACGGATAGGGAGGCACCAATGAAGAACATCGTGATAATGAGCCCCTTTCTCGCTATATCTGCGATGAATTTACCTATCTCGGGATAATCCACCAAAAGGTAGGTGTTAATGAGCATAGCGACGATAAAGAACAAGATAAACCAAGGGATACTGATTTTCTTTCCGTCGCTGCGGAATATGACCGAAGTAACCAACGCTAATGGAATAATCCACAAGGCACGAGTGAGCTTGATGGTAGTAGCCACTTGCAGGGCTTCTTCGCCATAGGCGGCACCTGCGCCCACTACCGAACTTGTATCATGGATAGCAATAGCCGCCCATGTGCCGAACTCTTGTTGGCTTAGTCCCAACCAATGACCCAAAGCGGGAAAAAGGAAAAGACCAATAGCGTTAAGGATAAACACTGTAGCTAATGCCATGGACATATCGGTGTCCTTGGCTTTGATGATAGGTCCTACCGCAGCAATGGCACTACCGCCACAGATGGCCGTGCCCGAACTGATAAGGTAGGATGTGTTGCGGTTGAGTTTCAATACTTTGCAGCCAATAAACATACCTATAAGCAAGGTGCCTATGACCGATACAATCGTAAAGAGCATTCCCTTCTTACCCGAAGCGAGGGAGGCTTGAAGGTTCATTCCAAAGCCCAAACCGATGACGGAGTATTGGAGAAGTTTCTTGGATATGTTCTTATTGAATGTGGGGTAGGCTTGTCCGCAAAGCAGGGCAAAGACTAAGCCAATAAACAGTACCACAGGAGGTGTTACCCACGTCGAAAGGAAACGGAGCGCAGGGATATAATCGCAAAGCAGACACAGCGTGATAATGGATAGCAGAGCGATATAAATAAGTCGGTTGTATTTGCGGAGCACCATATTAATTTTGAATTAAGAATTATGAATTTTGAATTTTGAATTTTGAACTTCCGTTGGTGTATATACTAGAAAATCTAAATACTCTGCAAAGGTACTACTTTTTTGTGAGACTTGCAAATAAAAATCGCTTTTAGGGCTATTTTTCTAGTATAGGATGTAAAGTGTAAGGTGTTGAGGCAGGAGAATCTTGCGGGCAGAACCATAATGTGTATTACAAAATGAGGAAACATTTTCAGGAAAATAGTCCAAACAGGCTTATTACAAGCACAAGCGTAAGTCATTCAGTGAAGAAGAGATAG
>CAMEKM010000043.1 GCA_945921355.1 uncultured Bacteroidales bacterium | reverse complement strand
TAATTTTTGACACATTTTTATTGTTGTTTGTGTAAACCTTTTTCAGGACGGGACAGTGGGGACTTTTCGGGCGCTGCGCTCGGAGTGCGTTCCGTCGCACTCCTTCAGGTCCCGAAACCTACAGAGAACTAAAAAAAAGAAAAACAACAATCGCTTACCATCAGACAAGCGATTGTTGATATATTCCTAATATACTTTTTGTATCTTTATTGACGAGCAAGCGTCTTCTTTAAAGCAATACTATAGGCATCGCGGTAGTAGGTGAAGAAGTTCTTCCATTCGGCTTGGAGGGCTAAGTCCACAGCTGCCTTACGGGTGGCAGCTACTTTGCGTGGCGTGAGCGAGAGGTAATACTCAATCGTATTCACAATATGATTAATCACATCGTCGGTATTGCTATCGTTGCGGTAGATGACTGCTACGCCCTTGTCAATGGTGGTGCAACCTTGCTCCTCGCACCATACACCATAACCACTCAAGCTGGTGGTGATGGTAGGCACATGAAATGCCATACTCTCGAGTGGGGTATAACCCCATGGCTCGTAATAACTTGGGAAAACGGTCAAATCCAAACCAATCAACAAATCATAATAAGGCAAATTTAACACGCCATCGTTGCCATTGAGATAGGTAGGCACGAAGATGACATGCACGTTGCCTACGGTGAAATCTTCGCGGTCGAGGTAAGGGATCATGACGATAGCGATGATAGATCGCTGCGCTGTAGATCGCCCTACGGGCTGTAGATCGCCTGCGCCTGTATATAGTAGATTAGCTTCGCCTAATTGCCTCATTGCCTCCAGAAACACATCAATGCCTTTGTTCTTCCATTCGAAGCGACCTGCCGTACCAATCAGCATATCGGTGCCTTGCGCGTCAATGCCCTTCGCGCGTGCGAGGGATATTAAGGTGTTGCGTGCACGTTTGCGTGCGGCGTCAAACTCCTTGCCTTGTGGCACGAAGCCCTGTTCAAAGCCATTAGGAGTAACAATATCCACAGGTTTGTCGAGCAGTTGTTTGCATTCACGGGCAGTGAGATCGCTTACAGTCGTGAAGCAGTCGGCATAGTGCGCTGCTTTCTTCTCGGCGGAGTGTTTGCTGACCATATTCAGCTCCTGCGCCATCTGATCGCCATGGAAACCATCGAAGCAATCATAGAGTGGTTTGCCATTACCTGCGATACTGCGACCAATGCTGGTAGCATGGGTCGTAAAGAGCGTGCCGATAGCGGGGCAATGCTCACGCAAGTAAAGGATAGTGAATGCTGTTTGCCACTCGTTGCAATGCATCACAGTGGTGGGCATATCCAAATGGCGATACAAGCTCTCTGCCACTTGTCCTACGGCATAAGCGAAGAGGCAACTCTCATCATAATCGCCGTAGGCAGCGTGGCTCTGTACGCCATACTTCTCCCACATATGACCGAAGATTTGGTCTTTCTCTGCCCACAGTTCGTCCCACTTGAGGAGTACGGCAATAGGGGTACCTGGCACTTGCCAACGACCTATGCGCACGCCTTTTGGGCGCCAGCCTTTGAGGAGGGTCTTGCTCTCCTTGAAGGTGAGATTGGAATGGTCACCAAAATCGGGACCGAAGAAAATAACTTTATCTTTGTGTTCTGCTTGCATAGAAGCGGCACGCGTAGAGAGAACGGCATAGATGCCGCCTACACGATTGCACACTTCCCAACTAGTTTCGAAAATGTATTCTGGTTGCACGGCTAATTGTGAATTATGAATTTTGAATTAAGAATTATTGAGGCGTGTTATTGACTGTGATGAGGTCAATGTTAGTGAGCGTATTATATTGATTAGGCGTGGTAGTAAATTGATTGTTTTTGCTCTTGACTAATGGCATGGCAAATACTCCCGATGGGTTCGCCCAATAGATACGGCTGCGGGTATCGTCCACAAAGATAGCTCCTGTAGCTTCTGCATCAATAGGAGTGATATTGCTACCATCAAAGGAGGCGACAAATAATCCATTAGGCGTGGTGATATACCACTTCATTTGCATAGCATCTATTTGCAGATGCTCCACCTGCATATCAGCAAGACCTGCCACCTGCGCAGGTAATTGATTTGCCGTGAAAGTAGTGCCATTGAAAGTGATTGCTGTATCACATGCTTGCTCAATGAGATGTACATCTTGGTTAGTGGCATTGGCAGGTTGCTCTAAGCGGTCGTTGATTATGCGCTGACGCGCCACTGTCTTGTCCGTTTTGCGCATGACAATAGCAGGCGCCTTGGCAGGATGAATGGTGAGTGTACGCTCAATATCATACTGCTTGTCTTTTTGGAGAATCGTCAACCCAACTTCTGCGGCTCCAGCAGTAGTGAAGTACACTTCCACCGATGCGCTATTCAAGTTGCCTGCCACAAGGATTGCATTATCGGGTAAAGTCCACTGATAAGTCAGCTCGTACTTAAAGGGATTATATACATTCGCCTTCAAAGTGACATCATGGTAGTGTAGGATAGAATCGGACGATACTACAAAAGTAGGTATCGTGTCGTAAACAGTGATTAGTTGGCTACGTGTCTGATGTTTGGCACTATCCACCATCAGTGTTACCAAATACTCACCTGGTTTCTTATACACTTTGCTCGGATTTTTGGTCACACTGGTTGTATTATCGCCAAAGGTCCAAGCCCAGTTCTCGCCTGCGCTACTATTGTTGGTAAACTTGATAGTTTCTCCTGCCTTGGGTGCTGTAGGTGAGTATGTAAAATCTACTGTTACTTTTTTGCAGCCAACCAGCAATGCTAGCGCACAAAATATAGTTATTATTTGCTTCATACTTCTTTGAAATCAAGATGTTGATTATTCAAAATTAAATCCTTTCGACCTCCACCACGTCATTTGGCGTTTGGCGTAATGGCGGCTATTTTGCTGTATCAATTCAATGGCTCTTTCGAGCGTATATTCTCCTCTAAAAAAAGGTAATAGTTCTTTGTATCCCACTGTGTTGAGGCTGTTAGGCAGCTCGACATCGTCTTTGAGCATGCCATTCTCCATCGCTTCCACCTTCTCTAACGCTGCGCGTGCTTCATCCAGCAATCCTGCCTCAATCATCTGATATACGCGCTGGTTGATACGTTGGTATAGTTCTTCTCGCGGACGGGCTACTACACGATATTCGACATCAAATTCTCGTTCTGTAGCGGTTGCGCCATTCTTTCTCAAACAGGAATAGGGTTTCCCTGTCACTCGACATATCTCCACGCAATGCATCAATCGTTGTGGATTGTGCTGATCCACCTCTACCCAATAGGCAGGGTCTAAGTGCTGTACTTCTGTCTGCAACCACTCTAATCCGTATTGGTCGTACGCCTTGCGCACTTCCTGACGAATAGCCGCTGGTACATCGGGAATATCATCCAAACCGTTGCATACTGCATCAATATACATCATACTGCCTCCCACCATCACCACACGTTCGTGTGTCTGGAATAGTTCGCTCAGCAATACCCTGCAATCGCGTGCATATTGCCCCGCGTTGTAGGTTTCGTATAGTTCCTTGCAGCCTACAAAATAATGCCTCACTCGCGCTTGTTCATCCATTGTAGGCGCTGCCGTACCGATAGGTAGGTCGCTATATATTTGGCGCGAATCGGCACTCACGATGGGGCAACCGTACTCTTCTGCCAAGCGGAGACTGAGTTCGGTTTTGCCTACGCCCGTAGGACCTAATATAACAACCAGCGTAGGCATTAGAACATGGAGCCGTCGTCGAAGCTCAAGTCTTGGAAACCATCAGCATCCAAGTCATCCATGTCGAATTGACTATCTCCAAAGAGGTCGTCGTCCAGTCCCCAATCCTTGGCATCCTTCGCACGCGCAGCCTCCGCCATATCCTCAGTTTGCAACTGCTTAGGCGCATTTCCGCGCGACTCGATACATGCTACGCCGTTGCAATACCCTGGCATAATCTCTGTTAGATTGCCGAAGAAATAGCGTTCGTACATTGGGTCGAAGACGTAGATGAGTCGTTGTCCGCGCTCTTCCATAAGGTCGCTGAGGCGCGTTGACTCCATAATCATGTTGTCATACTCGAAGTTGCTACCCATCTCTACGAGAGTGACCTCTTGCTCTTTCTCCCAACGATCGTTGCACATAAAGAACGAAGTCATTTGGTCATCTGGATAACCAACACTCTTGAGAATAGCTTGATGCAATTCAAGAAAAGTCGCCTCACTATCGGCTTCAAATACGCGACGAAAATCATCTGCATCGTCGCAAGAAAAAGTAATCTTGTATATCATATTTGTTTACAATTGACCGTTGATAGTTTACAATTTGGCGCAAAGGTACAATAAAATTTGCAAATTACCAAATTTGCGACATATATTTACCAAAATTATTAAGGTTGTAACAAATAAAGAAGTAAAAAAAATTGCATATATAAAAAAAAAACACTACCTTTGCGCAGAATTAATCAAAAAATCAATATGAAACACATTTTTTCTCGATTGATGGTTGTTGCCCTATTCGTTCTAATGGCATTCAACACCGCATTAGCGGACAACGACATGATGGTGCGATGCATTGCATTCTATAACCTCGAAAACCTATTCGACACCATTCATGATGAAGGTAAGAATGACTATGAATACTTGCCTGATGGCGGTATGAAATGGACATCATTGAAGTATCAACACAAAATTCATAACATGGCATATGCCATTGCTCAATTAGGCACAGACGAAGATCCTCGTGGTGCTGCGTGCATAGGCGTATCGGAGGTGGAGAACATCGGTTGTTTGCACGACCTCTGCAAAGAGTTGAAAGAGAAACATAATCGCAATTATGTACCTATCCTTTTGGAAGGTCCAGACCGCCGCGGTGTGGATGTAGGTTTCCTCTATAACCCCGATATGTTCAAACCAGTGGGACAACCCAAAGGCTATGAACTGAAGGCACATTATGCAGATGGAGGTGTAGTGAGAAGTCGCTTGCAATTATGGATATCAGGTTATTTGCTGGACGACAACCGCAAGATTGTGATGGATAAGATTCATATCAGTGTGAACCACTGGCCTAGTCGCTATGGTGGCGAGGAGAGCAGTCGTGCCACACGCGACACAGCAGCCATGCTCTGCAAGCAAGTATGTGATAGCATCTACATGCGCGAACCACGTGCAAAAATCATCGTGATGGGCGACTTGAACGATGATCCATTCAATCACAGTTGCGCTGTAGTGATGGGAGCAAAAAAGACACGTGAAGAAGTAGAAGGACAAGGTTTCTTCAATACCATGTGGCAAAAATTAGACCGAGGAATAGGTAGTTTAGCATACCAAGGCAGTTGGAACCTCTTTGACCAAATATTCATCTCTGAGCCACTGATGAACGCAAAGAAAGAAGATGGGAAATGGATATACTGGAAATCACAGATATTCAACAAACCATTTTTGACCGTACAAGAGGGCAAAGACAAAGGTACTCCGCTGCGTACAGTAAAGAGTGGTGTATGGCAAGACGGATATGCCGATCACTATCCAACAATGATTTATCTACTAAAAAAGAAATAACAACGTATGACAAATACTCTTAAGCCCAACGCACGTCCCGTGCGTATGCGCAATTACGGACGCATCATCGAAGATATGGTAGCACTGGCTGCTCAAGAACAAGATACCGAAAAGCAGCAAGCTATGGTGATATATATTGCGCAATGTATGCGACAGAAAAATGCGCAATGGAATAAAGAACAAGAATCAGGCATTGAACGCCTCAAAGAGGATATTGCTACCCTATCTAACGGAGTGTTACAATGTGACTTCCCAAGTTTTGATGAAACGCTCGAAAAACTTGCTCAACGACCATTGCCCTTCGCAGAACGCAATAACAATCAGAAGAAGAAAAAGAAATAAACTGTGTGATATAGACAACGAAAAAGAGGAAACCCGAATGGATTTCCTCTTTTGTGCGCAGGATGAGACTCGAACTCACACGATCTTGCGACCACTACCCCCTCAAAGTAGCGTGTATACCAATTTCACCACCTGCGCTTCGTCGGAATGCGCTTATCGCATTGAATTCGCTCTGCAAATTAGGGCGACCGCGATTCCTCCTCTTAACTCGAAGCCACAAGCTTCTCGTTAGTTTTTTATAACTTTTTGAAAGATCACTTTTATACTCTGTGCCCAAAACAGGACTCGAACCTGCACGTCTCTCAACACTCGCACCTGAAACGAGCGCGTCTACCAATTCCGCCATTTGGGCTTCGTCGGAATTGGCTTGCAACAAAGAAATGCACTCTGCGCATTTGGGTTGCCGCCATTCCTCCTCTTAACTCGAAGCTACAAGCTTCTCGTTAGTTGTTTTATGGTCTTACGACCGATAAGGATTGTTTCAAGTTGATTCAAAGACCTTTTTTAGAAAATGAAAGCAGGAACTGTGTCCTGCTCATTTCTATAGAGCGGCAAACGAGACTCGAACTCGCGACCCCAACCTTGGCAAGGTTGTGCTCTACCAACTGAGCTATTGCCGCATTTTGTGTAAGACCACTGCTTTCCTCTCGAAAGCGGGTGCAAAGGTACTGCTTTTTTTTGAACTGACCAAATATTTTGCAAAAAAAATGCAAAAAAAGTGCATTTTATTGGATTTTTGCATATTATATTCCAATTTTTCACTACCTTTGCAGTCGGATATGGAAAAAACACCGGAACAAATAGAACTGATTAAACTACGAGCGCGTATTACGAAACGTTTTCATAAAGCATGTGCTGATTATGGTTTGATTGCTGATGGCGATCATATCTTGATAGGATTGAGTGGCGGAAAAGATTCGCTCGCCTTGGTAGAACTGCTGGGTAAACGTGCTCAAATCCATGTGCCTCGTTTCAAAGTCACCGCTGTACATGTACGCGTCAAAGAACGCGATTATCATTCGGATGTAAGTTATCTGGAGGATTTTTGTGCACGCGTGCGCGTACCCTTGTTGATACGTGATACCGAAATAGGCGATGAGGTTAAAGGTGAAAGATTAGAAGCGAGAGGCGAGAGATTAAAGGAGAAGAATCCGTGTTTCTTGTGTTCGTGGTATAGGCGAAAAGTGTTGTTTGATGTGGCACAAGAGTTGGGATGCAACAAGATTGCTCTTGGGCATCACAAAGATGATGCGGTAGAAACCTTGATGATGAATTTAATCTTTCAGGGCAGTATCAGCACCATTCCGCCGCTCCTTCAGATGGAAAAGATGCCTATTGAGTTGATTCGCCCTTTGTGCCTGATAGAAGAAGCAGAGATAGCTCGCTATGCTCAGTTATGCGGTTTTGAGAAACAACTGAAATTGTGTCCGCTAGAGAAAGTGAGCAGTCGGGCACAGATAAAAGAACTGATTAAGCAGTTGGAAACACTCAATCCTAATATACGCGATAGTATCTGGGGAGCAATGGAAAACATCAAAGCAGTTTATTTACCCACTCGCGTAGTGAAAGGATAAGGGGAAAGAAACCGCATATTTTGAGCCTATAAACTAAAAAATATGAATAGTTTTTATACAATATTACTGTTGATAGCGTCGAATGTATTTATGACGCTGGCGTGGTATGGTCATCTGAAGATGGCTGAGTTTAGTTGGTTTAAGACCCTTCCTCTGATTGGTGTTATCGCCATCTCATGGGGTATTGCGTTTTTTGAATACTGCCTGCAAGTGCCTGCCAACCGTATTGGGTTTGAGGGCAATGGTGGACCATTTTCGCTTATGCAACTCAAGATTCTACAAGAGGTGATTACTTTGGTGGTATTTATCCTATTTTCTGTGGTAGCATTCCATATGCAATTGAAATGGAACCATATCGTGGCAGCCCTTTGTTTGATTGGGGCTGTGTATTTTGTTTTTGGGTTTAAATAAACGCAGTGGTCAAATATAACGCTTATGAAGAAAATATTATTCGTTTGTCACGGCAATATCTGCCGCAGCGTGATGGCAGAGATGATTATGCGGCATCTTGTATCGCAAGAGTTATCGAATGGTGAGTTATCCATTGTGATTGATTCTTGCGCCACATCGCGCGAGGAGATTGGCAATGATATTTACCCGCCGGCCAAACGCTGTCTGGCAACACATGGCATTCCTTTTACGCGCCATGCTGCACGACAGATTACGCGCGAGGATTACGCGCAGTTTGATGCTATCTTGTGCATGGAGGATTACAACATCCGCAATCTTCGCCGTGTATTGGGCGAGGAGATTATGGAGCGCGATGCTGCCTTGTCTCAACCCAAGATTCGCCGTCTATTAAACCGCGATGTAGCCGACCCGTGGTACACAGGCGACTTTGAAGCCACCTACCGCGATTTGATGACAGGGTGCAGAGCTTTGTTACCTCACTTACGATAATAAATAACATAAAAAATCCTGCCCATATGAGCAGGATTTTTTAATGAATATAGTATGCTCTATTATGGCAACATCACCACTTCGAATACGTTGCCTGCATCAACCAGTTTCTTTAAAGTTGCTTGTACGGTTTCAGCAGTAATAGCCTCTACAGCAGCCTTATAATCAGCAATATAGTTGATACCGTTTACATAGTAACTATCCAGAGCATCTAACCAATAACTATTCTTCTCGAGGTTTTCCTCAAAGTCTTTGAGCATTGCCTCTTTTTCTTTGTTAAGGTCTTTTGCCAAAGGACCATTCTCGACAATAGTCATCACTTCCTCGTGAATAATACCCATCAGTTTGGTTTGCTTCTCAGGATCAGTGTCGAACTGCATAATCAGCACAGCACTTGGTACAGGGCGTATGGTCATCCATGCGGCGCAACCTACACCATACGAACCGCCTTCGCGCTCGCGGATAGACTCCAAATAGCGGGTAGAAAGAATACGACCAATCATCTCCATATTCAGGTCATTAGCCAAGGTATATGGCATATCGTATGAGGTGTATTGAATACGGTTGCTGGCAGTCTTGGTCTCCATCTGTTGGGTGAAATAATTCTGTTGCTTACCCAGAGGGACACGCACTTGATGATCCACTACTTGCTCTTTTTTCTTATTGGCTTTGAGCCCACCCAACCATTGGCACACTTGTGCTTTGAAAGCAGCGTCCTCTGGGTTTACATTGCCCACAAAGAAGAACGTGAAGTCAGCAGGATTAGCAAAACGAGCTTTATACACTTCCAATGCCTTATCCAATGACACTTTTTCAAGAAGTTTCTTAGTGAAAATAACGGTACGCTCAGAATTATTACTTGTCATCATTTGGATAGAATCGTTGAACGCTACTTTAGGATTCTTATCGCGGTTAGCCAATTGCGATTCCAAGATACTGATGAGTGTTTGGTAAGATTCCTCATCACGGCGTGGAGCAGTGAAGTACAGGTAGTTGAGTTGGAGCAATGTTTCCAAATCTTTTACAGTTGAAGAACCCGATAGGCTTTCTGAATTACCACTAATGCTTGGTGAGAGCGATACACGTTTGCCTGTCAAAGCTTTTTGCAAGTCAGTAATGTTCATATCCGCCAAACCTGCCAATTCCACGACATCTGTTGCCAACAGTGCAGAAGGCAAATCTTCGGTCTTAACTTGTGAGTAGCCACCCAAAGAAGTAGCATAGAACAATATCTCATCTTGCTTGAACTCGGTAGGTTTAACAATGACACGCACCCCGTTGGAGAGTGTCCACTCGGTAGTACCCAAAATCTCGTTGTATGCTGTCTTGCGGATTTTGCCTGCTTTAGGTGCATCCTCTACCAAGGTGGTGCGAATCTCTTCTTCCACTGGTGCTTCGATTGCCTCGTTTTTCACCGCAGCCAACATCTCAATTGCCTCTGCCTCGGTAGGAAGAACTACATGCTCATCTTCTGGCGCTTGGAAAGAGATAATCAAGTTGTGGTCAGTAACCAATTGCTGTGCAATCTGGTTGAGCATATCTACGTTGAGCATGGGCAGAATTTGTTGAATCATCTCATATTCCCACTTGATGCCAGGAATAGGTGCACCATCCAAATAGTGGCGGATACATTCTTGAGCACGATTGATATTACGCACCGTACCACGCTCATTGTATGCTTTTTCATAATATGACAACCACTCTTTCTTCACGCGCTCCAACTCCGAAGTGGTGAAACCATAGCGACGCATCTTCTCCAATTGTGTTAAGAGATCTTTGTATGCCTGAGTCTCTTGACCTTGTTTAGCGATATATACAGCAGTAAATGCATCTTTCTCCTTGACTGTCTCGCCGTAAAAAGAGCCCGCTCCTGTAAAGGAGGCGTTAGGATCAACGGATAACTCTTGGAAACGGTTGTTCAACATGTCGCAAATCAAATTCAACATTCCTGCTTGCACATATGCTGCATCTGTACCGCGCAATTCTTTAGGCAACTGCTCTTTCTTGAACTCCAATTCAATGCGTGTGTATTGTGCCTCTTTATCACGCACGATAGCCACGATAGGTTGCTCATTGTCGTTTACTGAGTACAATGGACGCTCGCCACGGTTAGCGCGTGCAGGTACATCTGCCCAGAGAGCTTTAATCTTTTGCTCAACTTGATCTACATCAATATCACCCACTACGATAATTGCTTGGTTGTCTGGACCATACCATTTCTTATAATAGTCACGAAGCGCATCGTAAGCGAAGTTGTTGATTACAGCCGTATCACCAATCACATCGCGTTTTGCGTATTGGCTGCCTGGATACTTCAGTGGGTTGATAGCTTTCCACATACGGCGGTTGGCTTGTGCACCAGTACGCCACTCCTCGCGGATAACGCCACGCTCTGCATCAATCTCTTCTGGCAGTAGCAACAAACCGCAAGCCCAGTCGTGCATTACGAGCAAGGCAGAGTCGATGATGCCTTCGCGGGTAGTAGGCACTTCACTGAGGCGATAAACAGTCTCGTCGAGCGAAGTATAAGCATTGATGTTACCGCCGAAGTTCACACCGATAGACTCGAAGTATTCGATGATACCTTTTCCTGCGAAGTGCTCTGTACCATTGAATGCCATGTGCTCCAAGAAGTGCGCCAAACCGTTCTGGTGGTCTTCTTCGAGGATAGCACCTACTGCTTGTGCGATATGGAACTCGGCACGTTGCTTAGGGTATTCATTGTGACGGATGTAATAAGTCAGACCATTCTCCAACTTACCCACGCGCACTGCTGAATCAATAGGCAGTGGTTGTGGTTGTTGCGCTATCGCTACGAGCGACAACGCCAGCACCATGATGCTTAGAATTAACTTTTTCATATTCACAAATTTTGGTTAATTTTCTATAATTTATTTTATTTCTACATTATTCTCAGCCACTTCGTCTTGGCTCTTGGTTCCTTGTTCCTGAGTCTCATTTTCTTTCTTCTTGCGGGGAGCGCGTTTCTTTTTGGGCTTCTCCTCCTCGCCTTTTAGCCTCATCGCCTCATTCGCCTCTATGATTTCGTCGGTACGACTTGCCCAAGGACGAGGTCCCAAGATAGCCTCCACATCGTCAGAAGTGATGACTTCTTTTTCAATCAACATCTCTGCCAACTTATTGTGTCCTTCAGCATTCGCTTGCAAAATCTTCTTCGCACGTGCCATCTGCTCGGCGATGATAGCACTGGTCTCGCTGTCAATCACTTCTGCCGTCTTCTCTGAGTAGGGTTTGGTGATACCCATGTCGTAGCGACCTGTAGAATCGTAGTAGCTGAGGTTCTTTAGTTTATCCGACATACCGTAGTACGCTACCATGGCGTATGCCTGTTTGGTAGCACGCTCGAGGTCATTGAGTGCACCTGTGGAGGTCTGTTGCAGGAACACTTCCTCCGCAGCGCGACCGCCCAAGAGCGAACAGAGATTATCCATGATATGCTCTTTGTTGGTCAGTTGTCGCTCCTCTGGCAGATACCAAGCCGCGCCTAACGCCATGCCGCGAGGCACGATGGTCACTTTCACGAGTGGATTGCCCCAACGCAACAGCCACGAGATAGTCGCGTGACCTGCTTCGTGATAAGCCACCGAACGTTTCTCTTCTTCGGTCATTATCTTGTTCTTGCGTTCTAAACCACCGATGATGCGATCCACTGCATCCATAAAGTCTTGTTTATTGACACTCTTATGGTCATTACGCGCTGCTATCAATGCCGCCTCGTTGCACACGTTCGCAATGTCTGCACCCGAGAAACCAGGCGTTTGTTTCGCTAAGAAGTTGATGTCCAAGTCCTTATCTATCTTGATGCCTGCTATATGCACACCAAATATCTCTTTACGTTCTTGCAAGTCGGGTAACTCCACATGTATCTGACGGTCAAAACGACCAGCACGCAATAGCGCAGCATCTAATACATCTGCACGGTTGGTGGCTGCCAAGATGATCACACCCGAGTTCGAACCAAAGCCGTCCATCTCGGTAAGTAACTGATTCAATGTGGATTCGCGTTCATCGTTACCGCCACCCATCATGTTGTTCTTGCCGCGGGCACGACCTACAGCATCAATCTCATCAATAAAAATAATAGCAGGTGCTTTCTCCTTTGCTTGACGGAACAAGTCGCGCACACGACTGGCACCTACGCCTACAAACATCTCCACGAAGTCGCTACCCGACATCGAGAAGAAAGGCACATTCGCTTCGCCTGCTACTGCTTTGGCAAGCAATGTCTTACCCGTTCCTGGAGGGCCTACAAGCAGTACGCCTTTTGGTATTTTACCACCCAAGTTGGTGTATTTGGTAGGGTTCTTGAGGAAGGAAACAATCTCCTCCACCTCTTGTTTCGCGCCTGCCAAACCTGCCACGTCTTTGAATGTGACCTTATCTTTCTTATCCTTGTCGAACACTTGCGCCTTGGCTTTGCCCACGTTGAAGATACCACCAGGACCGCCACCAGCAGCGTTAGCCATGCCGCGGCTCATCCATACGAAGAACAACACAATCAGCGCGATAGGCAAGATGTTCACCAATATCATATACCAGTAGTCGCGCGACTTGGCATAGCTCACATCTATCGCTGCTTTGCCTTTGGCTTTGCGTTCAACATTCACATTTTCAATGTATTTCGCAAACTCCTCTACGGATGGCACTTGTGCTTTCAGTTTGCCCTTCACGTTTTCGCCTGCCTCTTGATTGCCAAACACCAGGGCATAGCTCTCTGGGCGAATCTTCGCTTCGGCACTATTATCATCATACACCTTTACCGACGCTACAGCATCGTTGTCTATGTATGCTGTAAACTTTGTATAACTCAGGTCTTTATCTGCACCATTTTTTCCTCCTATAGGGAATAATAATAGTACCATCAGACCTATCATTATTGCATAATACAACCATGACCAACGTGAGCGTTTGGGCTGTTGGTTCTTTTGGTTTTGTGGTTTTGGCTGTTTAGGTTTTTGTTCTGCCATAAATTCTTAATTCTTAATTCAAAATTCTTAATTCAACATTACACTTCTGGAATTTCGGTAATCTTGCCATCCGCCCACAG
>CAMEKM010000042.1 GCA_945921355.1 uncultured Bacteroidales bacterium | reverse complement strand
TTTGACTCATAGAATCCGCAAGTGTCAGGCATACCGTGTGCCAGATTTGGATAAGGAATAGTAGCCATAGGACGGTCATTAGGACCAAAGCTACCATGACCTGGGTTGACATAGAATCTAATGCCTGTCAAATCTTTTGCTGACATTGACATTGTTAGCAGCACTGCTGCTAGAATCATAAATATCTTTTTCATAACAGTCTGCTTATTTAATGTTTAACATATAAGTTGCACCCTCGATAGTAGAGAATACGATGGCATTCTTTGCTGCGTATGGATACATAGCAATCATGCTATCGTTAGTCAATACTTGCTTTTTGCCATCAAGCGTATATGCTACGATAGCAGAAGCAGTAGTAAAGTGACCATCGTCCTCATCGGCCATTGCTACGATGATATTGTTGTCATACCATTGTGCAGCGCGGCAATCGCGACTGATGAATTGAGGATTGCTACCATCAATGTTTGCTACCCAGCATCCTTGTCCTGCCACATAGTAGCAAATCCTGCTGCCATCTGGAGATACAGAAGGCCAAATATAGCTTTCGTTCATGCCATTAGGAGCTAAAGTGGTGGTCAAACCATTGCTTTTGAGAATAATAAGACGATTCTCAATAGATACAGATTTCAAGTTGTCAGATGTTGCCATACGACTAGTACTACGTTGTGCGCGAGCGATAATCGCTTCTTTTTTTGTAGCAAAGTTTTTGCGAATAATGTTGTTTTTACGCAATTTGTCTTTACCAACATAAGTCTCGCGGTAAACAACTTCTTTTCCGTCCTTGCTTACTTGTACATTGTAACCTGCACCTTCAGCTTCAGACAGTGTAGTCATAGTGTTGCTCGCTATATCATAGCGTTGCAAACCTTTGTTAGAACCCGAAGTCAGCAAGATGTAATCGCCATCAGGGCTTACACCTGCTACCTTCATTTCTGCTTTCGCAGGAATTGGTAGTTTTTGCATAGATACGACTTCGAGTACCTGTGCACTGGCAGCAAGACTAATTAGGCAAACTGCCACAAAAAGCATTGTTTTTTTCATGCGTTTTTGGATTGAAAAGTTAATAATAATAATGGTTAATTGTCTGTTTTATCGAATGATTTTAATTTGTTGTCCGTTTTGTTCTATGATGAATAGGCCGTGTCCAATAGTATTTATATCTGTTCCTATTAGACGTCCCATTATGTCATATATGCGTACTATATCATCATGCGTGATGTTCTCAACATTTGTATTCATTCCTTTCCAATGTGCATACAATGTTCCCTTCCACCCGGCAGGGATGGCTATGACAGGGTCTCCGGTCATAGTAGCTGTGGTGTACCAACCCAAAAACTCATATCCTTCTGGATGAGTGGGAGTTGGCAATATATATGTCGCAGTCACTTGATTAGGTAAGTGCATATCTGTTTCTTCTGCATTAGGATAATACTCACCCCATGCTTCGGGTTTACCAGCCGTGGTGAAATCTACTGTATAACCTGCACGGTAGCCGTCCACACGGTAGGCAGCATCGGTGCAATTGAAGAAGGAGTAGAGGTTGTAGCGCCAATCGTTGTCGCTATTGATTGTTTCGTCTTGTGCTGCGGCTTCTTGGAGCATATAGTCTCTTAGCCATTGCCAGTCAGCGGATTGGGTCATAAAGTCGCCTGCGATACCTTTTCCCAGCGAGTTAATCCATGTGAAACCCAAGACATCGTTGATAGGACGGTCTTCGGATGGGATGAAGGAATCGCCATACATATTTTGGTAAAAGGCTACATAATCGGGTTTCCAGTCTTCCCACAATTTCTCGTTGTTGGGCACTATGGTTTCTTTCAGTACACCGCCATTCAGTATCCATGTGATTTCTGTGGCGTTGGGGTCGGATTCGGGGAATTCACTTTTGTTCAATGTGGCTACTCCATGTTCTACGCCAAAGCGGTCATAGGTGCACACAGCTACAGCCATTTGGTCTAAGTTGTCAATAACCAACTCGCATGATTTGCCATATACCACTTTTTGTAGGTAAGTAGGGTCTTTTTGTGCACTTGCAAAATCTATTCCTTGAGGGTAGGCGTATACTGTAAATCGCTGTGCTGTAGGGTGTTGCCAGCTCAATTGATTGTTGGTAAGTACAAGGTTGGTAGGTGCAGCCAACTGCTCTTTCACTTTCCAGTCCATAGCAGGCGGTAGGGCTTTGTGCGTGAAGTGAGATTCTTTGAGTTCGAGGTACATCTTGTTGTAGGCAGAGGTGTTGTAGAACACCGAGCCCGTGTAACCCGATGATAGGTTGGCGCGATTGACATCTATCTGCTTTTGTATTTCTCCAACACCTGCATCGTATCCTGCATAGCCATCGTAGGCATGGTAAGCCGCCTGTGAAATGAAGAAATGCACTTTCTTGCCATCAGGCAATTGGTTAGAGAAGTGTTCGCACACATCTTTTGCCCACCATTTGCATAGTACTTTGTAGTCTTGTGCTGCTACATTGGTGGACCAATAGAGTTGTGGGTTGATATAGTCCACATAGCCATGTTTCACCCATTCTACGGGGTTGCATGCCTGTACGTCGTAGTCGTCCAAACCACGAATACCGCTTGGCAAGGTAATACCATAAGCTTCAGCCGCTTTTGGTTGCGTACTCCAAATACCAAAGGTACCCATACCAAATCGCACCCAAGGTTTGACTGATTGAATCGTATCATATAACGCTTTTAGGCATATGTCCACATTGCTGCGGCGCCAGTCGTCATCGGTATCGCCGTCTTGATTGACGTCCACTACGTTGTTAGGTTTGTACAATGATTTAGATTTAGCATCTTCTGTAGTTGTGCCACCATAGGGATAGAAATAGTCGTCCATGACGATACCGTCCACATCGTAGTTGTTGACAATCTCCATCAACACCTTTATTACATACGCGCGCGCCTGCGGGTAGCCAGGGTCAATGATTTGACCTTTGAAGGAACCATTATCGTATTTGATAATCCACTCGCCTGCGTGTTGTTGGAGTTGGTCATTACTATCGAGCGTGCCACTGGTGGTCACACGGAAGGGGTTGACCCATATATGCAATTCCAATCCGCGTTTGTGTGCTTCTTCAATAGCAAATGCCAATGGGTCATAGCCAGGGTCTTTGCCGCGAGTGCCTGTCAGAGCAATTGACCATGGCTCATAGGATGACTGATACATGGCATCGCATAGTGAGCGTACTTGCATGAAGCAAGCGTGCATATTGCCCGCTGCAAGTTTGTCAAGTATGTCTGTAAGTTCCTTCTGTTGCTGTTTGCGTGTGGCGTCGTTGGTAACTTTGGTTTTTGGCCAATCAATGTTTTGTACTGTAGCCAACCATGTGGCACGGAGTTCGTGCTTGGGTTCGTTGGCTTGTAGTGTGAGCGTTATAGCCAATAGGGTGAGGATAGAAAGCAGTCGAAGTCTTTTCATAGGAATATAGATTCAATAGGATAATTGTATAATATACAGCCATTCCACAATAGGTTGGCAAAAATAAGAATGATAATGGTTATCAAATAAAACACTCCGCTGCCTACAGAAGGGCGTTTCAATGGTATGTAAATAGATAGGAACGAGAGCAGATATACCACACCGAAGAGTAGCCATAGTAGCCCTGAAAGATGTGGTATGTTCTCCATCCAGATTACCTGTAACCATCCCATGTAATGTAATACTGCCATTCCTACTATGCGTATGGCAATAGCGATGAGTGATGCCGCCCATACACGCCATGTCATTTGTCGTTTAGCAATCAAGTAGCTCCACAGCATCATGATACTTGTAAAGAATATAATAGGAATCACAGCCACTACGCAACATATGAGTGTGGCTAAAAATACTTCTTCAGTGGCTTCGTGTTGGTAGTCCATCTTGAGCAATACCAGACATGCCAATAGTACCCCCATAATAACAAATTGTGTTTGCCAGCATGCGTGTAGTGCAGGTATGGCGGATAACGCAAACCATGTCGTGGCGGCTACAAAAGGCGAAGGCAGACTGGTGATAGCACTTTTATAGAAGTATTGGGTGGTGAGTAGCGTATTGAGAATAACCAACACAAGCGTTGCGATTAACCATGCGGTATTCTCCTGCCTAAAGAACGAAGGTATCCACATAGCCATGCCAAGAACGATTAGTAGTATCGTTCTTAGCATGCTATTTTGGGTAATGTTTTTTAAGAAATATCTCAAGTGATATGTTGTGTTTCTTTTGGTATTATCTGCTGTCGTTGCCGTCTCGTTGCCGTGTCGTTGCCGTAATTGTCAGGTAATAGATAGGTAACGAACAGAGAATTAATCAAAATCCGCAGCGCTTCATATGGTGCTTAGGATCGGCATCCTTGCCACGGAACTCTTGGTAGAGCAACGCTGCATCGCGTGTGCCACCTTGCTCCAAGAGACGTTGGAACTTCTTCGCCATTTCAGGGTTGAAGATGTCGCCTGTCTCCTCGAAGGCCGCAAACGCATCTGCATCCAACACGGCTGCCCATGTGTAGCTGTAGTAGCCAGCTGCATAACCCGTGGTGAAGATGTGGTTGTAGAACGTAGAGCGATAGCGGGTGATGATTTCTGGAATCATGTGCATCTTCTTCATTGACTCTGCCTCGAATGCGTTCACGTCAAATGGCTCGGTGCTGGTCATCTTGTGATAGTCCATATCAAGGATAGAAGAACTGAGTAATTCGGTTTGTACGAAGCCCTGGTTGAAGGTGCCTGCCTTGTTGATTTTTGCTACTAACTCCTCTGGGATGAGTTCGCCTGTTTGATAGTGGAACGCGTAGGTCTTGAGTACCTCTGGGTGGTAGCAGTAGTTCTCCATGAATTGGCTTGGCAACTCCACAAAATCGCGTGGGGTGTTGGTGCCTGCAAGCGATTGGTAGGTAGCTTTGGACATGAGTCCGTGGAGTGCGTGACCGAACTCGTGGAAGAGGGTCTCTACATCGTCCATAGAGAGCAGTGATGGGTTGCCCGCGGTAGGTTTGTTGAAGTTACCCACATTGATGATTACAGGGCGATGGTCCACACCGTTGGCATCCACGTATTGGTTGCAGATATTGTTCATCCATGCGCCTGGACGTTTGCCTGCACGTGGGAAGTAGTCGGTGTAGAGGATACCTACCAAGCCACCGTCAGCGTATGTAACTTTGAATACTTCAACCTCTGGGTTATATACTGGCATATTCTCCAGTTTCTCGAAGTTCAGTCCATATAGTTTGTTTGCCAAACCAAAGGCACCCTTGCGCACGTTGCTCAGCTCGAAGTATGGTTTGAGTTCTTCCTCGTTGAGGGCATATTTCTCCACGCGCAGTTTCTCGGCGTAGTACCACCAGTCCCATGGTTGGAGTTTCTCGCCTGGTAGGTCTTTGTCCATCATCTTTTGCAGTTCTGTGGCTTCGCGTTTAGCAGCAGCAAGGCTTGGCTCCCATACAGATTGAAGGAATGCGTCCACGGTCTTTGCGTCCTTAGCCATACAGTCAGCGAGGATATAATCCGCAGGGTTGGTATAGCCAAAGAGTTGTGCTTTTTCCACGCGCAGTTGCATGGTCTTAACGATTACTTCTTTGTTATCGTATTCGTTGTCATGGTTGCCGCGAGTGGTGTATGCCATGAGGAGCTCCTTGCGCAGTTCACGATTCTCGCAGTATTGGAGTACTGGGGTGAAGCTGGTGCGTTTAGGGGTAAAGAGCCATGCTTCTGGGCGACCTGCTGCCACGGCTTCTTCTTTGGCTGCAGCTTTGGCGCTCTCTGGAAGACCTTTGAGCTCTGCCTCATCGGTGATGAAGAGTTGATAAGCATTGGTCTCTGCTACAACGTTGTTGCCGAATTGGAGGGAGAGCAGACCAAGTTCTTGGTTAATCTCTTTGAGGCGTGCTTTCTTGTCCTCTGAGAGGTTTGCGCCGTTGTTGGCAAACGACTTGAAGGTCTCGGTGAGTAGGCGCATTTGCTCCTCATTCAAGCCAAGACTTTCGCGTTGCTCGTATACAGCTTTCACGCGTTGGAAGAGGGCGTCGTTGAGGATGATACCGTCGCTGAGTGCGGAGAGTTTGGGTGATACTTCTTCGGCGATAGCGTTCATCTCGTCGTTGCCATCGGCTTCGATAACATTGAAGAATACGCCCACTACTTTGTTCAGCAGTTCGCCACTGCGGTCGAGTGCCTCAATGGTGTTGGCGAAAGTAGGTGCTTCGGGGTTGTTGGCGATAGCAGCAATCTCTGCTTCGTTTTCTGCGATGGCTTTCTCAAAAGCAGGCAGATAGTGTTCGATTTTCACTTTGTCGAAGGCAGGTACAGCAAAAGGTGTGTTCTGCTCTACGAGCAATGGATTCTCATTTTTAGTACATGCCATAAGCGTTACGAGCGCAAGGCTCAAGAATAGGATTTTTTTCATACGTAGTTATGCTTTCTTAATGATACAATTGATAGTATAGCCGTCCATCTCAAGGGCAGTGCCGTCGGTGAGGTTGTCCACCAAAGTGAGTGAAGTAGCGAGGATTTGCGAAGCGATATAGTCATTGCAGTTGATAACGGCTGCGGCGATCTCCTCGCGGTTCTCCAGTTGCACGGTAATGCGGTCGGTAATCTCCAAGCCAGAGGACTTGCGCAGGTTCTGGATACGATTGATCAGTTCGCGTGCGATACCTTCTTCGATGAGGGCAGGGGTGAGCTCGATGTCAAGGGCAATAGTGATGGTGCCGTTGTTGGCTACGAGCCAGCCTGGCATGTCCTCCGTGATGATATCCACGTCTTCTGCCACAAGTGCGTAGTCGCAGAGGGTGAAGGTTCCAGAAGTTTCAAAGGTGGCAATGTCGTCTTGGCTCATTTGTGCGATGGCAGCAGCCAGTTGCTTCATCATACCGCCCACTTTCTTGCCCAGTACCTTGAAGTTTGGTTTGATCTTCTTCACGAGTTTGATCTCCGAATCCTCGGCACGCACGATAACCATCTCCTTGACATTCACCTCGCTCTTGATGAGGTCTTGTACGCGGAGCAGTGCCTCAAGGGTCTCTTGGTCTGGCGCAGGGATAACGGCTTTTTGGAGTGGTTGGCGCACGTTCTTCTCAGCGCGTTTGCGCAGCGAGAGAATCATGGAGGTGGCTTGTTGTGCAAGCGACATACTGCGCTCGAGGTCGAGGTTAATCAGTGCCTCATCTGCCACAGGCCATGTGCTCAAATGTACGGTTTCATCGGTCAAATCGCGGTAGAGGCGGTCACCATAGAATGGTGCGTTAGGCGCCATGAGTTGAGCCACAGTCTTGAGGCAGGTGTAGAGGGTGTAGTATGCTGCTTGCTTGTCAGCATCCATCTCGCCACCCCAGAAACGCTTGCGGTTGAGGCGCACGTACCAGTTGCTCAGGTCGTCTTGCACGAAGTCCGAGATAGCACGACCCGCTTTCGTTGGCTCGTATGCCTCGTATGCTGTCGTTACCTCCTTCACAAGCGAATTGAGTCTACTCAATACCCATTTATCAATCTCTTGCAAATCTTGGTTCTTGGCTCCTTGCTCTTGGTTCCAACCATCCACATTGGCGTAGAGGGCGAAGAAGCCGTAGGTGTTGTAGAGGGTGCCAAAGAACTTACGGCGAATCTCGTCCACACCTTCTGGGTCGAACTTCAGGTTCTCCCATGGGCTGGAGTTGGTGAGCATGTACCAGCGCACTGCGTCTGCTCCGAACTTGTCCAATGCGCCGAATGGATCGACAGCGTTGCCGAGGCGTTTGGACATCTTGTTGCCGTTCTTGTCGAGTACGAGTCCGTTGCTGATGACATTCTTGTATGCCACGCTGCCCTCGATCATGGTGTGGATAGCGTGGAGGGTAAAGAACCATCCGCGTGTTTGGTCCACACCTTCGGAGATAAAGTCTGCGGTGCGTGGTGCATCTTGATTCTCGAATGGGTAATGGTTTTGTGCGTAAGGCATTGCGCCCGAATCAAACCATACGTCAATGAGGTCAAGTTCGCGTTTCATTGGTTTGCCCGAAGGAGAGCAGAGTACGATATTATCCACGTATGGACGGTGGAGGTCAATGACACTTGGGTCATAGTTCTCTTTGGAGTAGTCGCCTACAATATGCTTTGGCCATGGGTTCTCGGTCATAAAGCCCGCAGCGATAGACTTGTCAATCTCCTGCATGAGTTCGGCGATAGAGCCGATGCAGAGTTCCTCTTGTCCGTCCTCGGTACGCCAGATTGGCAGTGGTGTACCCCAGTAGCGTGAGCGAGAGAGGTTCCAGTCGTTGAGGTTCTCCAGCCACTTGCCAAAGCGACCTGTACCAGTGGATTCAGGTTGCCAGTTGATAGTGTCGTTGAGTGCCATCATCTCCTCGCGCGCTTTGGTGGAGCGGATAAACCACGAGTCGAGTGGGTAGTAGAGGACAGGCTTGTCTGTACGCCAGCAGTGTGGGTAGTTGTGCACATGTTTCTCAATACGGAACGCTTTGTTCTCGCCTTTCAGCCAAATGCAGATGCTGATGTCCAGTGTCTCATTTTTGTCGGTGAGCGTAGGGTCGTAGGCGTTCTTCACGAAGCGACCCGCCCATGGCTGGTATGCCTCTACATCCACTTGATTCTTTACGAAATCCTCGTCTAAATCTGCAATATTGAAGAATTTACCTGTCATATCCACCATTGGGCGTTGCTCGCCTTTCTTGGTGATGAACACCATGCCTGGTACGCCTGCTTTCTTTGCTACGAAGGCGTCATCTGCACCAAAAGTAGGAGCAATATGCACGATACCTGTACCATCTTCAGTGGTCACATAGTCGCCAAGGATGATCTTGAAGGCACCCTCTCCAGGATTAGCCCAAGGAATAAGTTGCTCATACTCTATGCCCTCCAAATCTGTTCCTTTACCGCGCCAAAGGACTTCGGGTGCTTCGCCCAGTTCTTTGGCATAAGCAGCCAAACGTGCCTCAGCGAGCAAATAGCATGCCTCAATCTTGGTGTATGGATTCTCACCTTTCACGATCACATAATCAATCTTTGGTCCTACGCACAATGCCGTGTTGCTTGGCAATGTCCATGGGGTAGTTGTCCACGCGAGGGCGAATAATTTTGAATTTTGAATTTTGAATTTTGATTCTTCGTCGCAATTCTTAATTCCTAATTCAAAATTCTTAATGGCAAATTGTGCGGTGCAGGTGGTATCTTTGACATCGCGGTAGCAGCCGGGTTGGTTCAACTCGTGCGAGGACAGACCCGTACCTGCTGCGGGCGAGTAGGGTTGGATAGTGTAACCCTTGTACAAAAATCCCTTCTTGTACAACTCTTTGAGCAACCACCAAAGTGTCTCGATATACTTGTTATCATAGGTGATATACGGATTCTCCAAATCCACCCAATAACCCATTTGTTTGGTCAAGTTTGTCCATTCTTGGGTGTATTTCATTACCTCGCGGCGGCATGCAGCGTTGTAGTCGTCCACGCTGATTTTCTTGCCGATGTCCTCTTTGGTGATACCGAGCAACTTCTCCACACCTAACTCCACAGGCAAACCGTGGGTGTCCCAACCTGCTTTGCGCTTCACTTGATAACCTTGCATGGTCTTGAAGCGGCAGAATGTATCTTTGATTGTACGAGCCATCACGTGGTGAATACCTGGCATACCATTTGCCGAAGGAGGACCTTCAAAGAACAAGAACGAAGGGCATCCTTCGCGTGTTTCGATACTCTTGTGAAACAAGTCTTCCTTCTCCCATTGCTCAAGGATCTCCTTGCTCAACTCTGCCAAATTCAGTTGTTTGTACTCGTTAAAATGTTTCATTATGTGGATATTAATTATTTTTTATAGTTTACTAATATTGCTTTCTTTCGCACATACGTTTCCTTTGCTCACATTGCGTGCATGCCAATATGCGCCTGCGCGTGTCCATATTAAGCGTGCAAAAGTACTATTTTTTTTTGACATGAGCAAAAAAATAGCCGTTTTTTATGAAAAAATACGTTTTTTCGCAATTTATTTTGCACATCTCATAAAAATGTTTTACCTTTGCAATCCCTTTTCAATTACGTAGGATATACGTAACATATACGTAGGATATACGTAACATAATGCTACCTTTAAGCAATCATTAACCTATCAATATTAGAATTATTATGGCAAAAGTAACCCCTATTCATCCTATTGCTTCTTTATCTGGAGCAATTGTCAAAAAAGATGGCTCATGTTTTCGTACTCGCAACGGAAAGACCCATGTGTACAAAGTAGTTAACCCATTTAATGGGGAACCAACTGAAAATCAGAATGCTATGCGCAAGAATTTTGGTGATTGTGTACGTCAAGCAAGTGTTATTCTCAATTCGCCAGAGTTGCGTGCTGAGTGGCAAGCTCGTTTTGATAGTTATCTCAAAGATGTCAATCGTCATCCTCAATCCTATCCTAAACCATCATCCACTTTGCGCGGATTTATCATCTCGCAATTACACAAAAAATAATCTTAATATCTATCCTATTCTTACAATTACAAATAGGCGATTTTCTCCGATTTCATCGGTAGAATACTTATACAATCAAACATAAAATCGTACAAGAACCAACAAATATGAAACGCATTTTACTTTCTCTTTTGTTTGTGGCTATTGCAGCAACACTTTTGGCTCAAAGCGATTGGGCGCAGCACGATCGTTATGCTGCTAACAACGATTCCATTACCGCCCGCCCAAAAGCTGTTTTCATGGGTAATTCCATTACAGATAATTGGGCAAAATTCCACCCAGAGTTCTTTGTGGAAAACAACTTTGTCGGACGCGGAATCAGCGGACAGGTCACCTCGCAAATGCTCTGTCGTTTCCAATCTGACGTAATTGCCCTTCGTCCTAAAATGGTTATTATTATGGCAGGTACCAATGATATTGCTCAAAACAATGGCTACATCTCCCATGAGCATATCCTGCAAAATATCCAATCCATGTGCGAGTTGGCAAAGCAAAACAGGATTCATCCTGTGCTCTGCTCTTGTCTGCCTGCTGCGGCATTCAAATGGCGTCCCGAAATGAAACCCGCTGAGGATATCAAACGACTCAATGAAATGATTAAAGCATATGCCAAAGCCAACAAAATCAAATACATCGACTACCATTCGGCGCTCGTAGATGAACACGGTGGACTGCCTAAAAAATACGCTGCCGACGGCGTGCATCCTAACATGGACGGCTATGCCATCATGGAGCAAATCCTTATTAATAATTTATAATGTGTAAAAAATAGTAATTTATGAAAAAAGTATTTTCTTTACTTACGCTAATGACATTTTTTGCAATGTCAATCTTAGCAGAACAACCCAAGCACGAGTTTCGTGCTACGTGGCTAACTACCGCATGGGGCAATGACTGGCCCAAAACAAAAGTGACGAATGATGCTACACGCAAGCAACAGCAAGACTCACTGATTGCAATCTTTGACCGACTTCAAGCGGGCAATATGAATGCCGTTTGTTTCCAAGTTCGTGGTCGTTCGGATGCGTTCTACCAATCGAGCTACGAACCTTGGGCAGCTGAATTAGCAGGAGCACGTGGCAAAGATCCAGGCTATGACCCATTAGCTTTTGCTATCGAAGAAGCGCACAAACGTGGCTTGGAGTTGCACGCATGGGTGAATCCATTTCGCGTAACTAGTTCGGGCACTTTATCTTCTTCTGATATGGTGAAGAAAAATGCAGGTCAATGGATTATCCAATACAACAATGGCTCTTTCACAGGCGAAATCATTGACCCTGGTTATCCAGAGGCACGTGAATATGTTCTGAAAGTGTTGATGGAGATCATTAGCAATTACGATATCGACGGTATCGTGATGGACGACTATATCTATCCCTATGGCGGTACTACTACCGAAGATGCTGCATCTAAGGCATTGCACAAACCTGCAAACGTAGTGGACGTCAATCAAGACGGCGACACCGATGATGACTGGCGCAGAAGCAATGTAGATGTGTTCCTAAAGGAATTGTACGATCGCATTCAGGCTAAAAAGCCATGGGTACGCTTTGGTATGGGTACTTTTGGTATTTGGACTACCCAATCCAAAGTAGCACAGGCATATGGTATCTCTTTGCCAAGTGGTATTTCTGGATTGGATGACTATGATGTGCAAGCCTGCAACCCTGTAGAATGGGTGAAGAATGGCTACGTGGATTATATCAACCCACAATTATATTGGCCAACCACTTCTACTGGTCAAAATTATAACAAACTCTGCCAATGGTGGGCAAAAGATGTGTGTGAGCACTTCTCCAACCAGTTGACAAATGGCAAAAAGGTACACTTCTTCTCCAGCCAAAGTATCAGTGCTAATCCAACTTTGACTGAAATCCAAGCGCAGATTGATGTCAATCGCAATAATCTATCATCTGGTTATACAGGATCGGTGTTCTTTGATACAGATGCGTATTTGACAATGGATAAAGACCTTATGTCTTCGCGATTCTCAAAGCATGCCCTCACACCACCTATGGATTGGAAGTCAAAAACTGCCTTATCTGCACCAACCAACCTCACAATATCAAGCACCACCCTCACTTGGGAACACACTACGGCTTCACGCTTCACGCTCTATGTCTATCCGAAAACCATAACCTTAGACGCTGCCCAAGCCAATCCAATATATCTCCAACGAGTGGTGTACGGCAAGAGTTTTGATATTAGCGGAATAGATACCAATGCCAATCATATTGCCGTATGTGCTTATGACCGTTTTGGTGTAGAGCATGCCGCCGCAATCTATACCGAACAACCCGAGGAGCCTAATCCATCCGACTCTACTGCTACACAAATAACATGGCAACTCAATGGCGGTGTGATTGAAAATATCCCTGCGCCAGCTCCAACACAAGAGCAACTTTGGGCGGAATTTAAAGTAGATGCCAATATCACCATATTGGATTCGCTCTCTACAATCAAGAAAAATGATAGACCAATGAATGTGATTTGTGGGTCTTTACTCGCAGACAATGTCACAACTGTTTATGCGCTATCTAAATGGTCATGGCTCAAATCCTATATTCAGGATGTGCAACATGCTCAAGTGGGCGAAACAATAATAGGTATAGATGGTATAGCACGTACAATAGCGGAGTTAAACGATGATATTAGTGCTACTTCCACTCAATGGCGTTATTCTACCGCAGCTTTCTTTGTGCAGATGCAGTATGATAAATATCCAGCTACTGCCGACTTCTCCACAGCAGGACAACTTTCTGTTTGGGGCAAGGTTTATCAGCAAACGCACACCACCAATGTGTTGCCCAAATTGGTATATACTACCTACGTATTGCCTACACCTACGCATCCACAGGGATATACTTTCCTGGGCTGGTCCACCAATGCTGAAGGTACCAATTTCGTTACCGAGATTAACGAGACTTTCGAAGGCGCGCTCTATGCTATTTGGCAACAACAGGGTGGCGTAGGCTCTTCTATTGATAATGTAGAAATTGATAGTGAAAACACTCAAATGTACGATCTATTAGGTCGTCCTGTAGGGCAAAATTACAAGGGCATAGTCATTCAAAATGGCAAAAAATACTTACTAAAGTAAGAAAAATGCCAAAATATTTGGTCAATCCAAAAAAAAGCAGTACCTTTGCACGCTTTTTCGCGCGTTCACGCACACCACGTTGAATAACGAAGGCAAAATATTAACTATTAATTATTAACTATTAACTAATCAAAACATTATGTTAAATCATTACGAAGCCGCTTTCGTGTTGACTCCCGTTTTGTCTGAACCA
>CAMEKM010000041.1 GCA_945921355.1 uncultured Bacteroidales bacterium | reverse complement strand
ATGGCTTTCAACTTCTTCCTGGCTCGAAACAGCATCACCGCAAGATGGCTTTCCGATATTTCGGTTATCTTACTAATCTCTCGAATACTCTTTTCTTCCAAATAATATAGTATTACAACGGCCTTCTCTTGCTTCGGCAACTTATCAATCGCCTGATACAGTGGCTCATATCGAAAGGCACCATCTGTCTGCTCGCTTGCTAATTCCGTATCAACGCTCTCATAGTTTTCTACTGCCACGCGATGGGTATTCCAGTACTTATTCTGTTCGTTAAGGTATTCATTGTACGCTATGCGAAACACCCATGTCTGCAAAGCCGATTTCTGCTCAAAAGTAGCACAATGCAAATATGCCTTCAGTATGGCCTCTTGTGCAAGATCATTTGCCAGTTCTTCATCGCCATGAGTCAGCACAAGCAGGAACCGCCGAAGGGATTCCTGCAAGCCGCCAATGGCGGAAATAAACTGCTGCTTATCCATAAAGTGATGAAAAACAAGTGATTTTGAAAATAAGTCAGACAGATAAACGCAGTTTACTCTTTTTCAGCAAGTGCTTTTTCTTCTTTCTCAATCTCCTTCTTGAGATAATTCTTTGACACAAAGAACATAATCAAGAATGCCACACCAATAGTCAGGAGCAAACCGCCGATGATAACCGCCTTGTCCATTGGGTTGATGAACAAGCCATAAAGGAGTACAAACAATCCTACCAACGAACAAAGTGCACCATACTCCAAATGTTTCAACACAGCCATCTTGGTGGTCTTCTTCTTGTTATCAGATTCATTCAACATCTCAGCCATTGCCTTGAAGTCAATGTTTGCACCTTCACTCTTCTCAATCATTTGAGAGATGAGTTTACTGTGTTCCTCTACTTTGTGACGACGGTTCTTGAGTACCATAATCACACCCGTCAAAATAATTGCTGGTATTCCACCAAAAAGTAACAATACTCCAAAAATTGGAACTAACGCATGCATAAATGAATCTAACATACTTCTAAAAATTTAATCAATAAACAAATCGTTTTCAGTTCGCCTCATTGCGACTACACCCATTAGACAAATGAGAAAAAGAAAATATTACAAACGACTGTTATTTTTTCTAACAAAACACATCATTTTGCCTATGTCTTGTTCCACGCTCCTCAAAAATATTCAATTCTCAGAGCGTTATTTTGCCATTAAAATGCTCGTAAAGCATTGTCCCTGAGCGAGTTCCGAGCAAATCAATCCACTCCTCTAATTTCGCACTTCTAGCACGCGCCACAGAGCCAAAACGTTGCAGTATCTTTTGCTTAGTAACTGCGCCAACTCCCTGAATATCATCGAGTTCGCTCTTTATTTGTGCCTTACTGCGCTTCTTTTTGTGGTAACTAATGGCAAACCGATGCACCTCATCTTGTATCTCGACCATCAGTCGGAAGATCTCATCCGTCACTTTCATACCAAACTCCTGAACAGGGTCGCCATAGAGTAGGGTATTTGTCCTATGCTTGTTGTCCTTCTTCAGTCCCGCAATTGGAATTTGCAAACCCAACTCTCCTTCCACTACCTCACGAATAGCACTCATCTGTCCCAGTCCACCATCGGCAATAATCAAGTCGGGTAGGGGACTGCCTTCTTCCATCAATCGGCTATATCTCCTTCTCACTACCTCACGCATACTCGCGTAGTCATCGGGACCTTCCACTGTCTTTATCTCAAATTTCTTATACTCGCTCTTGCACGCGCGTCCCTTCTTAAAGACTACGCAACCTGCGACCGCATTGCTACCCTGCGTATTGGAGTTATCAAAACTATCTATCCACATCGGAATTGTAGGCAAGCCCAGCAACTTCTGCAAACCTCCCAATATACGCACCGCGCGTTGGTCTGGATTCAGTTTATCATCCTGCTTTATGCGGTCTTTCTTATACTGCTGCACATTCTGCATCGCCAAATCCAAGAGCTTCTTTTTGTCCCCTCCCAGAGCGATATTCACATGCAGATTTTCATCAATTATCTCCGGAATAAACGGAACAATCACCTCTTTTGTCCTACTCCCTAATTGTTCCCTCAATTCGTATATACCCATCGCCAAGACCTCCTCACGGCTCTCATCCAACTGCTTCTTATATTCAATCGTCTGACCCTGTACAATACTGCCTCTATGCACATGCAGCATGCTGATATATACATTCTGCCCCATTTCATCGTAACCAAACACATCCACATCGCCCGCATGCGAGTTCGTGATAATCGTTTTGCTGGTAAATTGTTCGATGAAATCGAGCTTTTCTTTCAGTCTGCCTGCCTCCTCATACCGCATTTCTGCGGCTGCATGCAACATCTCTGCCTCTATCTGCTTGCTAATCTCTTGTGCATCGCCTCGAATAATCTTCCGCGCAGCATCAATATACTCCATATACTGCTCATGGCTCACTTTCGCTTCGCACACGCCACAGCAATTACCCAAATGATACTTCAAGCACACGCGATATTTCCCCATTTCAACGGCACTTTTGCTCATCTGCATGCCACAAGTGCGAATAGGGTAGAGCTTATGAATGAGCTCCAACACCAAGTCCAATGTATAACCAAAACTATATGGTCCAAAATACTCGCCTACACCTTTGATTATCTTCCGCGTCTTGAATATTCTGGGATATTCTTCCCGCGTAATACAGATACTTGGATAACTCTTTCCGTCCTTGAGCAGGATATTATAGTGGGGTTGATATTGCTTAATGAGGTTATTTTCCAGCAAAAACGCATCTTGCTCGCTATTCACTACCACATATTTGATGTCCGCAATACTCTGAACCAGCAGTTTGGTCTTGTAGCGATCTTGCTCTTTGTGAAAATAACTACTTACCCTGCGCTTCAGATTCTTTGCTTTACCCACATAAATCACTTCCCCAGCTTCGTTGAAGTATTGGTACACCCCTGGCTCTTCAGGTATGCGCTGAAGCAACTCTTGTATATGTGGATTTTTAGACATTTATTCCGATAAAATCGGAGCAAATTACAAATCAGTTACATTGATTTCGGTATTACTAATTTGCCTTTGCTTCTTATTCTTGATTCCTTACTCAAGGTTTAGCAACGCAGCAAGCTACTAACCTCTACATCGTCACCAAACACTTTTCTGCCGTTCAAGAACTCCAACTCAATAATAAAGTTGATATACACTTTCTTTACATTGAATTTCTTTACCAGTTCCAGTGCAGCAGCCATCGAGCCTCCTGTAGCCAACAAGTCGTCATGCAGCAGCACTACATCATCTTCATTCAACGCGTCAGCGTGAATCTGAATAGTATCAACACCATATTCCTTTGCATAACTTACTTCAATAGTCTCTGCTGGCAATTTACCCGGTTTGCGGATAGGCACAAATCCTGCACCTAATTCCATAGCCACCGCAGGAGCCAAAATAAACCCGCGTGACTCAATACCCACCACTTTTGTAATGCCGTATGCACGATACAAGTTGGCAATTTCATCTTTCATCCACTTCAAGTACTCTGGATTACTCAACACAGTAGTAATGTCCTTAAATACAATTCCCTCTACAGGAAAATCCTTTACATCGCGAATATGCGCGATAATCTCTTCTTGTTTCATATCTTTATTATTTTTATTATTACAAATATATATAACGTTCCACGTGGAACAACTCTCTAAACACTAAACTCTAAACACTAAACAGTTATCGTCCTATCAGCACAAGCAATACGCTGATATCATTGGGGCTTACACCGGGTATTCTGCTTGCTTCACCAATAGTGCCTGGCTTAATGCGACTGAGTTTCTGACGTGCTTCGGTGCTCAGTGACTGTACGCTATTGTAGTCAAAATCCTTTGGCAAGTGGATATTATTCAGGCGTTGCAACTTATCTGCTGCCAGTCGTTCGCGCTCAATATACCCTTTGTACTTGATATTAATCTCTGCACTCTCTACAATCTCCTCGCCTCTGCTGCCCAGTTGCTTGATCTTCTCTTTTAGTTCAGTCACCACTTCTGCCAAGCCCATAATAGTGATATTTGGACGCGCTACAATATCAATCAACTTGCTCGTTTGTTGCAAATCGCCATAGCCCATTGCGTTCAAATACGCATTTATATCTTTACCCTTTACGGAGGTGTTGCGTAGCATTTCCGTCAATGCTTGCTCGCCTGCTTGCTTACTCCTTAGCAAAGACAAACGATAGTTGTCTACCAAGCCCAACTTATAACTGCGCTCCGTCAATCGAGCATCTGCATTATCTTGGCGTAGCAAGATACGATACTCAGCTCGCGAAGTAAACATACGGTATGGTTCATCCACACCTTTGTTCACCAAATCATCAATCAGCACACCTATATAGCTCTCATCTCTTGCCAAAGTGAATGGTGCACCACCTGTGATATTCTGATGCGCATTCACACCAGCTACCAATCCTTGACCTGCTGCCTCCTCATAACCCGTAGTACCATTAATCTGTCCTGCAAAGAAGAGGTTCTTAATCATCTTTGTCTCCAATGTGTGTAGCAATTGTGTTGGATCAAAGAAATCGTATTCTATTGCATAGCCAGGGCGATACAACACCGCATTCTCCAATCCCTTCACTGTGCGCAATGCCTGCCATTGAGTCTGCCAGGGTAGGGAAGAGGAAAAACCATTTACATAGTATTCATTCGAATCTACACCCTCTGGCTCCAAGAACAACTGGTGCGCATCTTTCTCTGCAAAAGTAACAATCTTTGTCTCTATACTTGGGCAATATCTCGGACCAATACTCTGTATCTGACCGTTATACAATGGCGAGTCTTTCAATCCACCACGCAGTACATCGTGCGTCTGAGTATTGGTATAAGTAATCCAGCAGCTCATCTGCTTCAGTTGGCGTTGTACAGTATCCAAATACGAGAACTGATGACTATCGTTATCGCCCAACTGCTCAGTCATTTGCGAGAAATCTATACTTCTCTTATCTATACGCGCAGGTGTACCCGTCTTCATTCTATCGGTCACAAATCCCAACTGGCGCAACTGCTCCGTGATACCATAACTACTTGGCTCCGATATTCTTCCTCCCTCAATCTGTGTCTTTCCAAAGTGAAGCAAACCATTTAAGAAGGTTCCATTGGTCAGTATCACCGCCTTTGCCTTCATCTCTAAACCGAGCAAGGTCTTTACTCCCTTGACTTCGCCGTCTTTTATCACCAATTCCACCACCGTATCTTGCCATATATCCAGATTTGGTGTGTCCGTCAGGATATTTACCCATTCCTCGATAAAGCGTTTTCTATCGCTCTGACTACGCGGACTCCACATAGCAGGACCTTTGCTGCGATTGAGCATACGAAACTGAATAGCACTCCTGTCCGTTACAATACCCATTTGTCCACCCATCGCATCTATCTCTCTGACTATCTGACCTTTAGCTATTCCACCAACAGCAGGATTACAACTCATCTGACCAATCTTGTTCATGTCCATCGTGATGAGCAATGTCTTGCTACCCATACGAGCAGCAGCACTGGCTGCTTCGCAGCCGGCATGTCCTGCACCTACTACAATAATATCGTACTTAAATTCCATATAATCAATCACTTACTTTCCAATTACTCTGTTTCTATGATGCCATCTCCCTTGTCCACTAAAGCTGCTCTTGCCTATCGTTCGTTGTGGCGGAAGAAAAGCATCCTCTAAATGTGTTACCTCCTTCACTTCGTGTGTGTCAGCATCAATCGTAATACCAATAATATCAAAACGGGGTGTCAACTCTATCTTGTGAAACTTAATGTACGCATTAGCTGCTGCAGCCATTCTTCTTCTCTTCAAATCGTCCACATACTCCTCTGGCCTTTTTCCACCAAAAGAGGTAGTGCGTGTCTTCACCTCCACAAAAGCAATCTCCTTCTTGCTCACAGCTATCACATCCATCTCCAAGTGCCCGAACTTCCAGTTCATATCCACCACACGAAAACCTTTCTCCCGCATGATCTTGGCCGCCAACTCCTCGCCAATCTGTCCTATGATATTATGCTCTGCCATTATCCTTGCATCTTATTTACGCGCGCAGCATCCAGCCGCAACATAATCGCCAGCAGTATCGTGAATCCCCATAGCGACGAACCACCATAACTAAAAAATGGCAACGGAATACCAATCACAGGCAGCAATCCCAGCACCATACCAATATTGATTGTCACGTGGAACAACAATATGCTCGCCACGCTATACGCATATATCCTACTAAATGTATCTCGCTGACGTTCAGCAATATAGATAATCCTCAATATCAATGCCAAATATAGCAACAACAATCCCGCAGACCCTACAAATCCCCATTCTTCGCCTACTGTACAGAATATAAAGTCTGTATCTTGTTCAGGCACGAACTTTAGTTTTGTTTGCGTGCCTTGCAGAAAACCCTTTCCCGTCGCCTGGCCCGAACCAATAGCAATCAATGACTGATTCACATTATATCCCGCGCCATGCGGATCATCTTTCATACCTAACAATACCTCAATACGAATACGTTGATGAGGTTGCAGAATATTGTGGAAAGCATAATCACAGCCTTGGCACAGCACAGCAGTAGTCACCACAAAGGCTACGATCCAACCCATACTGCTTTTCCGATATTTCACCGCCTGTACCAGCAGATAAATAGCCGTAAATGCTAAACAAGCCAGAGCAATATAATTGAAATTAACCGACAGCCAAATATTGAGCAACAACCCTATTCCATAGCCAACCACCACACCTATACACACAATAACCAACGAACGAAAATCTCTCTCCTTAAACGCCAACAGCCCCATCACTATCGCCTCTATCACCAGTGTACTTACCAAGATACCTACATTGCCCAAACCTATTGGCAATGCCGTCTCACCGAATAATATCACTAATATGAATAATACTACACACGCCAATCCACCCGAAAGCACATAGCCCGACATACCTTGACGGTAGAACACCAATAAGAACGAAGCAAACACCAATGCCGATCCCGTTTCTCGCTGAGCCACCATGATAATCAGCATTGGCACACCTATCAAGAGGAAAGGTACGATCAAATCGCGCAAATCTCGCACTTTATAGCCATATTGGCACATATATTTGGCTACTGCAATAGCTGTGAAACATTTGGCAAACTCTGCTGGCTGCAAACTAATAGGACCAATTGTAAGCCACGACAGCGAACCTTTGATATCACGCGCAAAAATAGGCGTAATGATCAATAACACTATCATTACTCCATAGAAGATATAACCCAAAATATCATACGCTTTTTCTTCTATCATCAGTATGATTCCACTTATCACAACGGCCGTGGCAAGCCATACCAACTGCTTACCTGCTCGGTTGGAGAAGTCCCAAATACTCGTTTGGTCGAACGAATAACTCGAACCATAGATATTCAGCCAACCAAACAGCGCAATCACGAGGAACAAAACAATTGTCCACCAGTCAATACCCGATATGATACTTCTGTTATTCCTCATCTTGCTTATCTATCAATTTCGCATTTACCATGCGGTCATATAGCCACTTTCGCTTGATTTCACCGGTTAAATATTGTTCCATCAGCAATGTCGCTATCGGACATGCCCATGTGGAACCAAAACCTGCATTCTCTACCGCCACAGCAATCGCTATCTGTGGGTTATCCATCGGAGCAAAACCGATAAACAACGCATGATCTTCTCCATGAGGGTTCTGCACCGTACCTGTCTTACCACATATCTGCAATTCGGGCACGTTATACCACTTTCCCGTTCCTTCCGTCATCACACGTGCCATACCGCGATGCACCACATCAAAGTGCTTTGCATCAATCGTAGTGTGATGAATCCTCGATTTCATCGAGTCATTTCTATTCAAATGCGGAGTTATATAATATCCCTTATTAGCTATCGCAGCAGCTTGATTAGCTAGTTGCAAAGGTGTTACCAAGATTTCACCTTGTCCAATTGACAACGAACGAATAGTAATCGCTTTCCATCCTTTCTTTCCGTAAATCTTATCGTACAATTCTACCGATGGAATCGTACCTTTAGCTTGTTCACTAATATCTGTATCATCAAACCTATTACCCAATCCAAAGCTCATCACGTGCTCTCGCCATGTCTGATAATGTTCCTTGAATTCTGCATTATCATCGCTATATCCATCCTGTTGCAGCAAGTCCTTATACATTGCCCAGAAATATGGATTACAACTCTGCTCTATACCTTCTTCTAAGTCCACTGGACTACCATGATCGTGCGTGCATTTGATAGGATACGATGTCTTTCCATTGCATGGATACTTCGTATGTGTGCTAATCACTCCCTCTTGCAATCCTACCAATGCTTGCAAAATCTTAAACGTAGAACCTGGAGCATATTGCGCTTGTGTAGCCCTATTCATTAGAGGTTTATGTGGATCATTCAGTAATGTTTGATAATTCTTTGAGCGTTCTTGCCCTACTAATGTACGAGGGTCCCAATTGGGCGAACTCACCAATGCCAACACTTCTCCCGTCTGCGGTTCAATAGCTACCACACTACCCACCTTACCATACATCAATTTTTCCGCCAATAACTGTGTTTGAATATCCAATCCTAAATGCAAATCGCTACCAGTAACCGCCTCTTTATCCAATTCGCCATTCTGATATGCACCCTGTATTCGTCCGCGCGAGTCACGCATTAGTATCTCCACGCCCTTCTCTCCACGCAACTTTCTTTCATATGTTCGCTCGATTCCATCGCGTCCAGAATAATCACCCACGCTATAATAACTATCTCGTTCCAGGTCGCGCTGGTTCACTTCTCCCACGCTACCCAGTACGTGCGATGCAATCGGATACATATAATCGCGCAATGTCCTGCAGCGTATATCTACACCTGCGTACTTATACAATTCTTGTTGAAGTGCCGCTACATCTTCTTGGTGTAACTGGTCCATAAATACCTGGGGTGAATAACGCGAAAATCCTCGATTTCTTCGGGGATTCTGTATGTTTTGCATACGCTCTTCAAACTCTTTAGGGGTAATTTGCAGCTTCTCACAAAAACTCAATGTATCAAATACACTATTTTGCATTTCCCTAACGATTACTGTCACCTCATAGATTGGTTGATTAGCAACTAGTAGTTCGCCTTTTCGGTCATAGATTAGTCCGCGCGAAGGATAAATAGTTTGACGTAATTGAGCGTTGGTTTCGGCTTTTCCTTGAGTAGATTGGTCAATAACCTGCAAAATAAATAATCGTACAATATATGTGAGCACCACCAATATTGCTATGCCCGCTATCACATATCGTCGATTATAATTAGGGTCATTTATCATTTCCTAAAGATATCATATCCCATGATAATCAATATAGTAAGTGTGCTGCTAATAAATGTCTGCACCAATACCATCCACCAGTTATGCCAGCTCCATGCTTCTAGCGAGAATACCATCAAATGGTGAACCACTGTTAATATTGACAAACACTTTACATATTCTATTCTGCCTATACTTGCGCTGTAAATCTCACCTTTCACACGTTCCAAATCTTGTGTAAGATTGCCTAATAATATAGGACGCAAGAAACTAAATGCCACGCATGCAGCCATATTCACGCCTATCGAACTATGCCACACATCAAACACCAATCCCACTACTGCACCTATCAACATCTCTGCCCAACGTGGAATTTGTACAGGCATATTCATCAAGAATAGCACATATACCATCGGAAAGCCCCAACCTGCAATTTGCAAGTGGTCAAATAGTAGTACTTGTAGCAGTACTACCACTATCAGTCGCACTATTTGTTTAATCCATTCCATATGGTTGCTTATTATTATTGCGCAATACTTGTACGTATCTAAGTGATTTATAATCAGTACTCAACTTCACTACTGTCTGATGATAATTATCGCCTTGACCTAAACTTGTCTCATATACTTCGCCTACCATCACACCTTCTGGGAATACCTCTGTCAGTCCGCTTGTTATGACGGTATCTCCTTGATTCACATCTATGTGCCTTGCTATCTCTGTCAAGTTTACGTAGTGACAATTGCGACCATCCCATGCAGTACCCCCTATCTGACCATTGTTTTTCAATCGGCTACTGATACTGATTTTCGTATGAATGATTGGCACTACCAACGCATATTTCTCACCTACCGCACTCACTATTCCTACTACGCCATCTGCACCTACCACACCCATATCTACTTCTATACTATCACGCAATCCCTTATTGATAGTCAAATAGTTATGCTGTTTATTGGTGGTTATCCCCACCACCTTGGCAGGGATATATTCCCAGTTTAAATGGCTATACAAATAGCTTGAATCGCGCTCCGTTTGTTCCTCTATTTGATTACCTAGCAACATCAATTCTTCCTTCAACCGAGCATTCTCCGCCACCAAAACTTCATTCTCTGTACGTAAACGAAAATACCCCACAATATTCGTTTTCATCCCTTCCACACCTGCTACCACACGATTGGCACTCGACCATACCGCACTCTGTTGATACGCATTACTCGTGCATATCAGTATAAACGCAACAACTTCCAGTATCAAAAAGATTAGGAAGTTGCTATAATGCGTCAAAAACTGTAACAGGTTTCTCATACAGTTTGTCTATTGGGATTTTTCTTAGCGAATCAAGAAACCGAAGTTGTTCACATTCTTCAGTGCCACTCCTGTTCCGCGAGCCACTGCATGCAATGGATCTTCTGCCACATGGAACGGAATAGTAATCTTATCCGTCAAACGCTTGCTCAATCCGTGCAACTGTGCACCACCACCTGTCAAATATATTCCACGCTTCACAATATCGGCATACAACTCTGGTGGAGTAACTTCCAACGCTTGCAGAATAGCATTTTCTATCTTCGCAATACTCTTCTCCAAACAGTGTGCAATCTCTTGATAACTTACTGGCACTTGCATTGGCAACGCTGTCACCTTGTTTGGACCAATCACCATATAATCTTCTGGAGCGTCTTCCAATTCTGGCAAAGCACTACCCACTTGCATCTTAATTCGTTCTGCTGTTGGCTCATCAATACGCAAGTTGTGCATACGACCCATATACTCCACAATATCAGCGTTCAAGTCGTCACCTGCCACCTTGATGGACTTGTTTGCCACGATTCCACCGAGAGAAATCACCGCAATCTCAGTCGTACCACCACCTATATCTACCACCATACAGCCCTCTGGACTCTCAACATCAATACCCATACCTATCGCTGCGGCCATTGGCTCGTAAATCATATACACATCGCGTCCGCCTGCATGCTCACTACTATCACGCACCGCACGAATCTCGACCTCTGTACTGCCCGAAGGAATACATACCACCATACGGATATTGGGTGTGAACAACTTGTTTTGCTTAGGAATCATCTTAATCATTCCTCTAATCATCATCTCACAGGCGTAGAAGTCGGCAATCACACCATCGCGCAAGGGGCGTACTGTACGAATCAGTGTTCCGCCTTTACCAATCATCTGTTGCGCCTTACGACCTACCGCCACCATCTTGTTCTCTGCCATACTGATTGCCACTACCGATGGCTCATCCACCACCACTTTATCGTTACAAATGATGATGGTGTTCGCTGTACCAAGGTCAATGGCAATTTCTTGTGTCAATGAAAATAGTCCCATTTTGCTTTATAAATATATTAAGGTGTTATTTTATTTTTCGTGCCCTCTTACCCAAATTCCATAAAATCGCACAAAGATACAACAAAAAATGCAAATACGCAAGAAAAATCTAATTATTGTAAATAAATTTATAAATTTCCTCTTGGAGGGTATTGAGGAAGTGGGCAGCGTGGGCGCCATCCATCTGGGCATGGTGGAACTGGAAAGATAACATCAATGTAGTTTTGAACCAACTGCGGCGATACTTGCCCCATATAAAATACGGATTATTATATATGCCACTATACATGCCACCCGCAAACTCCAATTCCGTATCCACAATAGCCGAGGTGCCAATCACCATACATTCCTCAGATAAATCACGATCAATGCAGGTTTGAGCGACCTGAGCGGTATATTTTATATAATCATTGCAGTAGGTGTTGAAATCGCCATCAAAAGCAATATCGCACGAACTGACATCGCCTGTATGATTCTTGACTATGGTATTGATAGCAATCTTGTCGAACTGCATGAGTTGATCACCTACAGGTAAGAAATAAAACTCTTTTTGATGAATTGCGGCTTTGCCAATACAATAATCGAGCAACATATTGAACTTCAAATGCTTTCGACGACTAATCCGTACAAGATTGGTGACATCCAAGCGTTTAACAAAAACAAGCATAGGATTTGGAGCATTTTTCCAAATCTCGAATTGAGCTGCGCGAGGAGTATCTTGTGGATTGACGGGTTTCATAACAATACAAAAGGGTAAACTACACTTTAAATAATAAAAATAGAATTAATTAATGATTCTTTTATTATTATTGGTTGTGGAAAATGTGGAAAACTTGCGTATTTATCCTATTATTAGTAGGTTAGAAGGAATATTTATTGGCATTTGATTGTTGATAAGATTGATAAGTTTGGGTTATCAAATCTCATCAACAATATAAGTTAGCCATTGTTGAAAACTTGTTTATAACCACTTCTTCAGCTTGAAAATGAGCAAGATAGCCAGTGTGAAAACAAGCATTAGTCCGATAGCAAACGGATAGCCGAGTTTCCAACTGAGTTCGGGCATAAAGTCGAAGTTCATACCATACATGCTGGCGATCAAAGTAGGTGGGAGGAATACCACATTCACTACAGTAAAGATTTTGATAATCTTGTTCTGCTCGATATTAACAAGACCGAGGAAAGTATCCTGGAGGTAGTCCAGACGGTCGAAACCAAAACGAGTGTAATCGAACAGAGAATTGATATCCTTGATAATCATTGTGAGGCGTGGTTGGAGCTCTGTTGGAAAGAAGTCGCACTTGAGGAAGTTGCTAATTACACGTTGTTTATCCATGATGTTCTGACGGATAATGGTGACTTTTTCCTGAAGGTCCTTGATTTGGATAAGTACCTCTTCGTCCACGTGGTCTTTGGCGTTTATTTCACCAGAAAGTTTGGTGATAAGGTCAGTAGTATCCTCGATCATATCTGCATCTTTTTCTACACGTGTTTCCATAAGCGAAACAAGTACGTGGTAGCCCGTTGGGAAGTTGCGTGTGTTTACGAGCATCTTCTTGACCGTCTCGTTGAAACTGGCGAGTTCAACGTCACGCGTGGTGACAAGGATACTGTTTTTGAGGATAAAATTGACGGGCTCTACCTCGAAGTTATCGCGGAGGAAGTTGGAGTTAGCCACGATGGAATCGTCGGTTTGGATATAACGAGATGACATCTCAATTTCTTCCATCTCTTCGTCCTCTTGGATGTCGATTTTGAGGAAGTCCTCGAGGACGCCTTCTGTTCGGTCGCTTACGTCCAATAGATCAATCCAAATGATATCGGATTTGTCAAGATTGGTGAGGATGTTTACACTGCGTCCTACTTTTATTTTATCTTTGTCTTTGTCTTTATAGAAAATCTTTAATTCAGCCATGGTTACACTAATTTTGAATGATTACTTTGAATTTTGAATAAGTTGGGTGAGTGCTATAAATTCTTCGACACTCAGTTGTTCGGGGCGCTTCGTAAAGATGGGCTCGCTGAGGATAGGATTGTCTTTTCCTACGAGTTGCATCAACGAATTGCGCATCTGCTTTCGACGCTGGTTGAATGCTGTTTTTACTACGTTCTTAAATAGCGCCTCGTCGCAGCCCAATCCTTGGCGGTTGTTTCTGGTCATTCGGATAACCGCCGACTTGACTTTCGGCGGAGGGTTGAACACATGTTCATCCACGGTGAACAGATATTCTATATCGTAATATGCTTGCAGCAGTACGCTGAGGATACCGTATGCCTTCTTGCCTGGTTTACTGGCAATACGCTCTGCTACTTCCTTCTGAATCATACCTGAGCAGATAGGGATACGATCCTTATAGTCAAGCACTTTGAAGAAAATTTGACTGCTTATATTATACGGATAATTGCCTATTACGCAGAATTCGCCATCGGGGTAAATGATATTAAGATCGAGCTTGAGAAAGTCGCCTTCGATGAGGTGCAACTCAGGGTACCACTCTTTGAGGTATGCCACACTTTCCCTATCGATTTCGATAGCGGTAGTTTGCAGATTAGGATTTTTGAGGAGATACTGCGTGAGCACACCCATACCTGGTCCTATCTCTAAGACACGACCTGCGGGGATAGTCTCAGCAATTCGTTGGGCGACACTCAGGTCCTTCAAGAAATGCTGACCCAAAAATTTCTTGGCTCTTACTTGTTGCATCTTGCTGATGATAGTCGTCCATAAATGGTTGTTTTTGGTTAATAATATTCGGCAAAATTTGCATAGTCACAAATTTTTGAGTACCTTTGCACGCCGATTTGTTTATTTTCGGCTGCAAAA
>CAMEKM010000040.1 GCA_945921355.1 uncultured Bacteroidales bacterium | reverse complement strand
CAGATAGCATGGTCACCACAACCAGGGCAGAACTTTACATATTGATTGCTCTTAAATTGACTTGCTTCCATACTATATATTATAAGGTGTTTTGAACAAAATTAACGATATGATCCACTGCGAATGGTTGCGCTGTCATTTCGTTGAATTGCAACAGTGTAATTCCATCCATCTGACTACGTAAATAGGCAGCAAATTGTCCGTTGTTTAATTCGCATACCACCAATCGTTTATACTTACGCAGTACCTCTGCTGTATTCTTTGGTAGAGGATGGATATAGTTGAAGTGTGCCAATGCACAACCTAACTCGTTGGCTGCTGCGTGCAAATGCCCTTCAGTGGAACCCCAACCTATCAACAAGGTGTCGCTATCTGCATTGCCCTGTACTTGTAATGGTGGAAGTTGGTCTGCTACTTGCTCAATCTTAGCTTTTCGCGCCAATACCATGCGTTGATGATTCTCCGGGTTGGTAGAGATGGTGCCTTTGTCTGCATCGCGCTCCAATCCTATATTTCGATGCTCATACCCTTCCATTCCTGGATATGCCCAGTAGCGCACGCCACGCTCATCGCGCAAAGCAGGATTATAGTGTCCCTTTACTGCTTCTGGTACACTTTGCGGGTGAATATCAGGCAGTTCGCTCAAATTAGGAATGCGCCAAAGTCCTGTTCCATTTGCCAAGTAGGTATCTGTCAGCAATATCACAGGCGTCATATTCTCCAGCGCAATCTTGCATGCTTGATACGCATAATCAAAGCAGTTAGCAGAGCTGGAGGCAGCGATTACCACAGCAGGACACTCGCCATTGCGACCATAGAGTGCTTGCATCAAGTCTGTTTGCTCTGTTTTGGTTGGAAGTCCCGTACTTGGTCCTCCGCGTTGCACATCAATCACCACCAATGGCAACTCCGCCATCACAGCCAGTCCTATGGCTTCCCCCTTCAAACTGAGTCCTGGTCCCGAAGTACTTGTTGCTGCCAAATCACCTGCAAATGCCGCTCCAATCGCAGTACAAACACCTGCGATCTCGTCCTCTGCTTGCACCACCATCACCCCCATGTCCTTGCGGGCTGCCAACTCGTGCATGATGTCCGTCGCTGGAGTAATAGGGTAGGAACCTAAGAATAATCGCTTACCACACTTCTCTGCGGCGGCTATCAGACCCCATGCGGTGGCTTTGTTGCCTGCGATAGAGGCATAGGTACCTTGGGGCAGTTCCTGGGATTTCTCCACATTCATCGTTTGGATATTCAGCGCAAGGTTTTGTCCGTAGTTAAAGCCGTCGGTGAGCACCTTTACGTTAGGTGCGATTAACTGTGGCTTCTTCTGGAACTTACTCTCGAGGAAGGCAACCGCCTTATCCACAGGACGATTAAAAAGCCAGCAAACCAAACCCAACGCAAACATATTACGTGATTTGAGCATGGCTTTATTATCCAGCCCCATGTCTTTCAAACTCTCTTTGGTGAGTTGAGTCAGGGCTACAGGAATAATCTGTACGGTCTCAGGTATCCCGAGTTCGGTAAAAGGGTTGTCTGTCGTATAGAGTGCT
The DNA here is from genome assembly GCA_945921355.1 of uncultured Bacteroidales bacterium. Taxonomy (GTDB): domain Bacteria; phylum Bacteroidota; class Bacteroidia; order Bacteroidales; family Paludibacteraceae; genus Colicola. The sequence goes on along the minus strand of CAMEKM010000040.1, from coordinate 13,089 downwards.
TTTTCGAGGTCTTTTGCAGTAAGCGAATCAGTATCTACAATGATAACTGCATCACGTTTAAACATCGAACTTTTTTCTTCCCACTTGGAATTCGCTGTATTGAATTTCGCGCCCAACGCGCACACTTTCAGTGCAGCGGCATTCATCGCCACTATCACATCTGCTTGATCTCCAGGGGTATATACTCCAGTACCTAATTGCACTTGAAAACCGCTTACTCCACCCAGAGTGCCTTGTGGAGCACGAATCTCTGCTGGAAAATCGGGCAATGTACTAATCTCGTTACCCAAGATGGCGCTCAGCGAGGCAAACATGGTACCTGTGAGTTGCATACCATCGCCCGAATCGCCACAGAAGCGAATAACTATTTGTTGTTTTTTCATTGTTTGTTGATAATTATTCAAATCGCCGACAAAATTACTATTTTTTTTGCATATATGCAAATTTTTCACTACCTTTGCACTTGATTATAAATTGGGAATACAAGGTGCTTGTTTCTAAATTCATAATTCAAAATTCATAATTCAAAATTATAAATGAAGAATATACGAAACTTTTGCATTATTGCTCACATTGACCATGGCAAGTCCACTCTGGCAGACCGACTCATCGAATACACCGCTACGGTGGACAAACGCTTGATGGAGAATCAAGTGCTCGACGATATGGACCTTGAGAAAGAGCGTGGTATCACCATCAAGTCGCACGCCATACAGATGCAATACAAGGGCTATACCCTCAACCTCATTGACACTCCGGGACACGTGGATTTCTCCTACGAAGTAAGCCGTTCCATCGCTGCCTGCGAGGGCGCATTGCTCATTGTGGATGCTTCGCAAGGTGTACAGGCGCAGACTATCTCCAACCTCTATATGGCGCTGGAGCACGATCTAGAGATTATTCCCGTGATGAATAAATGCGATATGGATTCAGCCATGCCTGAGAAGGTGGAGGACGAAATTATCGATCTCTTAGGATGTAAGCGTGAGGAGATATTGCGTTGCTCTGCGAAAACGGGTGATGGCGTACCTGAGATATTGGAGGCAATCATTGACCGTATCGTACCACCAAAAGGTGATCCTGAAGCACCACTGCAATGCTTGGTATTTGATTCGGTGTTCAATCCTTTCCGTGGTATCATTGCCTATTTCAAAGTGGTGAATGGCACCATGCATCCGAATGATCGAGTTCGCTTCTTCAATACGGGTAAAGAGTATGATGCGGATGAAATAGGTGTGTTAAAACTTGATATGCAACCCGTAAAGGAGATTGCTGCTGGTAATGTAGGATATATCATTTCTGGTATTAAGACATCTACAGAAGTAAAAGTGGGGGATACAATCACCCATGTGGCACGTCCTTGCACAGAAGCTATTGAGGGCTTCGAGGAAGCCAAGCCAATGGTGTTCGCAGGTGTGTATCCTATTGAGGCAGAGGATTACGAAGATTTGCGTGCTTCGCTGGAGAAACTGCAACTCAATGATGCAGCTTTGACGTTCACTCCTGAGTCCTCGGTGGCGTTGGGATTTGGTTTCCGCTGTGGATTCTTGGGATTGCTGCACATGGAGATTGTGCAGGAGCGTCTGGATCGTGAGTTTGATATGGATGTAATTACCACCGTGCCGAACGTAAGCTATAATGTCTATACCAAGGACGGTGAGAAAGTAGAGGTACACAACCCTGCAGGTATGCCTGATATTACAGCTATTGACCATATTGAAGAACCATATATTCGCGCCAGTGTGATAACGACGAGCAATTTTATTGGTCCGATTATGACCCTTTGTTTGGGTAAGCGTGGCGAATTGGTGAAGCAAGAGTATATTTCAGGCGACCGTATGGAGATTTTATACGATATGCCACTGGGCGAGATTGTGATTGATTTCTATGACAAACTCAAGTCTATCTCCAAGGGCTATGCTTCGTTCGACTGGCATCACAATGGTTTCCGTCCTTCCAACTTGGTGAAACTCGATATTCTGCTCAATGGTGAGCAGGTGGACGCACTTTCTACATTAACGCATCGCGATAATGCCGAGAGTTTTGGCCGTCGTATGTGCGAGAAACTCAAGGAATTATTGCCTCGCCAGCAGTTTGATATTGCTATTCAGGCGGCTATCGGAGCAAAGATTATTGCTCGTGAGACGGTCAAACAAGTGCGTAAGGATGTCCTTGCTAAATGTTATGGTGGTGACGTGAGCCGTAAACGCAAACTGTTGGAGAAACAAAAGAGAGGCAAGAAACGCATGAAGCAAATTGGCAACGTGGAAGTACCACAAAAAGCCTTCCTCGCTGTACTAAAGTTGGATTAAGCTCCAGCCTCTAACCTTTAACCTCTAACCTCTAATGAATATTAACTATTAATTATATTAATATGGAACATTTCGTACATAGTGCATGGAGTATGATTCCTTTTGGACTCATGCTATTGGCAATCGCCATCGGACCGCTAGTGGCGGAACATTGGTGGGAGGATAATAAGCACAAACTTACTGTTGCTCTCCTCTTAGGAATTCCTACTGCTATCTGCCTTATTTTAGGAGGCATGGTACATGATTTGGAGCATCAACTTTTTGGTGATTATATTCCTTTTATTATCCTATTGCTGGCTCTGTATGTTATAACTGGTGGTATCCATCTTGCTGGCGATATCGAAGCTAAACCTTGGGTGAATACTACATTCTTGGCTATAGGTTGGGTGTTGGCAAGTATTATGGGAACTACTGGTGCGGCAATGCTTTTGATTCGTCCGTTGTTGACAACCAATCAACAGCGCGAATACAAAGTGCATACAGTCTTGTTCTTTATTGCATTGGTCGCTAACTGTGGTGGTTTGCTTACTCCATTGGGTGACCCTCCATTGTTTATGCTTTTCTTGCGTGGTGCTGAGTTTGCTTGGTTCCTCTCCTTGTTCCCTCAATGGTTGTTTACTGGTGCAGTATTGTTGATTATCTATTTTGCTTTAGATACCTACTATTATAAAAAAGAACATTGGACAGCAATCTCTGCAGACCATCGTGAACATAAGCCTTTGTGCCTCAAAGGTGGAATCAATTTATTGTATCTTCTTTGCGTGGTACTTGCAGTAGCATTCGTCAATGTTGGAATGATTCCTGCAATGGGAGAACCTGGTGCGCCTCTTTGGTTGCAATATCTACGAGAGATTATATTGATATCGCTTACTTTCATTTCTATCTATACTACCAAACGAAAAGTGCGCTACGAGTTAAATCATTTCTCATGGTCGCCTATTGTGGAGGTGGCTGTGTTGTTTTTAGGTATTTTCACTACGATGACCCCTGCTTTGGCTTATCTCAGTGATAATGCCGCAGCATTAGGTCTCAATCAAACATGGCACTTCTATTACTTAACAGGTGCTTTATCTTCTTTCTTAGATAATACTCCTACAGCAGTGGCTTTTCACAGTGTAGCAGCGGGATTGACACCTGACCAAATGGCTGCCTTTGGAGGAAATTTGGTGGCAGGAGTTCCAGAAGTTTTGCTACAAGCAATTTGCTTGAGTGCAGTATTCTTTGGCGCGATGACTTATATTGGTAATGGTCCTAACTTCATGGTTAAAGCGATTGCAGAGGAGAGTGGAATAAAGATGCCTTCGTTCTTTGGATACATGTTCCGTTTCTCTCTCATCGTACTCTTGCCGATATATATACTAGTGCAATTAATATTTTTATAACTAGGCGATGAGGCGAAAGGCTATTAGGCGAGAGGAAGAAATAGCGGCTTTGCCGCATGCCCACGCCTTTAACCTCTAACCTCTAACCTTTAACCTAAAATTATATGAATCTTTTTAATCAAATCAGCGAAGACATCAAGAAAGCGATGCTCGCAAAAGATAAAGTGGCGTTAGACGCGCTACGTGGTATAAAGAAAGAATTCCTGGAGGCTAAAACTGCCAAAGGAGGTGATGGAGAACTGCACGATGACCGTGCATTGCAAATTCTGCAAAAGATGGTGAAGCAGCGCAAAGAGGCAGCTGAGATGTTCCGTGCTGCCAATCGCCCCGAACTCGCAGACGACGAGATGGCGCAATGTGCTATTATTGAGCGCTATTTGCCTGCTATGATGTCGGAGGACGAACTCAAGGCGGCGTTGCAAACTATCATTACTCAAGTAGGTGCCACTGGTCCACAAGACATGGGTAAAGTCATGGGTGTTGCTACCAAGCAACTCGCGGGCAAAGCCGAAGGCAAGACTATCAATCTTATTGTCCGCCAACTGCTTGCCCAATAGGTAGCGTCCTATATCCAATAGGCGAAGCCGTCCAAAACAAAAAGAACCGCAATTTAGCGGTTCTTTTTCGTTTAATTATTCTCCATCGTGCGCATGCAATTGTTGAACATACACTGCGTGCATCATTTTCTCACGCTTGATTTCTGATGGTTTTGAGAATTGTTGACGGCGACGAAGTTCTTTTACGACACCTGTCTTATCGAATTTGCGTTTGAATTTCTTGATCGCGCGCTCGATGTTCTCACCTTCTTTCACTGGAACTATGATCATTGCATACACCTCCTTTTCGTTTTCTCTCCGGGCAGTTAGCCTGTTCTGAGTGATAGTGGATGTTTAAGTCTCCCGCCTGACCTTTATATGGATTCTACTTATTCAAATTGACTTTAATTGTCTAAATTCTTTATTGCTTATCAAAAAATCCCACCTAACGTCTGTTAGGCGGGATTTTGTACCCAGAGCCGGGGTCGAACCGGCACAGGGGTGAACCTACTGGTGTTTGAGACCAGCGCGTCTACCGATTCCGCCATCTGGGCTTCGTTTCTTTCGAAATCGAAAAAACTTTCGATTTGTTTGAGTTAAATTTCTCAAAACAAGGAGAGTTAATTCCGAAATCGGCTGCAAAGGTACTACAAAAAATGCATATACGCAAATATTTTTAGAAAAAAATGCATTTTTTTTGTTTTATTGCGCATACGTCAACATTTTAGCGTAGCTAATGTTCTATTTTGGCATAGTTTTTGTTACAGTTAACTCGGTGGAATGTGTACTTTCTTATATGAAAAAGATTACAATCATATTTTTGTTATGCGTAGCTGCGGCTACAGCTATGGCGCAGAAGACATTGTCAGGAACCATTCTTTCTAAAACCGACGGACAGCCCGTGGAGATGGCTACGGTGCGTTTGTTCGCATACGAGGGTGGCGACTCAACTCTCGTACAGGGTGCACAAACTTATTATGATGGACTATTCATTCTCAGCAATATCCGTGCAGGTAAGTACCGCCTACTGGTATCGTCAGTAGGATACAATGAGCATAGCCAATGGGTGGAGATGAAGAACGCCGATTTAGACTTACCTGCAATACGATTGACGGAACAAGTACAAGAGTTAGCAGAGGTTAGCGTACAGGGCAAAGCGGCTGAGATGACCGTCAAGGGTGATACCATCGAATACAACACTGCTGCCTACCAAGTGGCTGAAACCGCCACCGTAGAGGAACTGCTCAAGAAGATGAACGGCGTAGAAGTGGACAAAGAGGGTAATGTGACCATCAACGGCGAGGAGATAAAAGGTGTGCGTATTGACGGAAAGAAGTTCTTTGGCGACGATGTGCAGACAGCTACGAAGAATATCCCAGCTGACATGATTGAGAAGATTCAAGTCATTGATGAGAAGAGTGATATGGCGAAACTCACAGGCTTTGAAGATGATGAGACGGAGCGTATTATCAACCTCAGTCTGAAGAAAGACCGCAAGAAAGGACTATTCGGCAACTACTCAGGCGCACTGGGCGCAGACCTTGTGACGGATGACGGTGGGTGGTTCGACTATGGCAATCCAGCATACGGTGCAACGAATGCTGCGCGTATGGTGCATTTCTTGGAGAATGATGCGCGCTACAATGCAAATATCTTCACCAACCTGCTGTTAGGCGAGAGTCAGACGACCATCATCGGTAGTGCCAACAACACCAACGAGATTCGTTCACGTCGTGGACGTGGTTGGCCTGGTGGACAGAACGCAGGTATCACAGCGTCGGAGAACTTGGGAGTGAACACCAATATAGACTTGACTAGCCAGTTAGGCGATAAGGCGAATAAGCGAATAGGCGATGAGAAGACCAAACTGCTACTCGGTGGTGATGCTACGCTGAATCACTCGGTAAATGACACCCGTACCCAGTCGCAAAAGGAAAACTATAGCGAGGAGGCAACTTATATCGACCAAGACTCCACCAACAAAGTCACCCATGCATGGGACGCGCAGATGCGTCTGGAGATGGAGTATCAGATTGACTCCATGAACAAGGTCATCCTTCGCCCACAAATCAGCTACTCCAACTCACGCTACGCACAGACCAACGACTATACCTACGAGCGCGACTCGGTACTCATCAACGACGGCTATCAAAACCAGAACAGTCTGCAAGAGGAGATTTCAGCGGCTATGCGTGCGACCTACAACCATAAGTTTGCTAAACTTGGTCGCAGTCTGACGATGCGTGCGAACGTGACCTTCAAGAACACTAAAGGCGAGACCGATACCTATGCCTTTGATAATCTAACCAATGTGGCACTTGTGGACCAAAACACCCTCTCGCACAACAATGCCCTCAGCTACTCGCTGCGTACATCGTTTGTCGAGCCCATCTATGGAAAGAACCACTTTATCGAAACGGTGCTTTCGCTTTCGGGTAGCAACCGCAATTCGGTGAAAGACCAATATTCCATGGATAGTATTACTGGCAACTATGAATACGATAGTGTCTATTCCAATGCCCTCACCAACGATATGTACACCGAGCAATTGGAACTCAACTATCGCTGGGTGAGCGAGAAGATAGACCTCACCGCTGGTGCGCGTGTGCTGGCTACACAGACGTATTCCAAAACCTATTATGGCGGTATCCTCGCGCGCGATACCTTATATAATAGATGGAACTGGTCGCCAAACGTGCGTTTCCGCTATAAGTTCGGACAAAAGGAGTTTGCCCGTGTAGTATATCGCGGCAATGTCAATCAGCCTACTATCCAGCAGATGGAACCCGTGCGCAACAACTCCGACGCGATGAACGAAACGGTGGGTAACTTGGGATTGAATCCAGCCTTCAGCCACAACATCTTTGCCATGTATTCAAAGTTCAATCAGGAGAAGTTCTCCAGTATCATGACTGGCTTCCGTGCTTCGCTCACGCAAGATGCGCTCACCAACAACACCATCTATGACCAAACGGGCAAACGTTATATGCAGACCGTCAATGCGGATATGATTCCGTGGAATATCGGTGCGGACTTTATGAGCAACACGCCTTTCTGCAAGAAGATGTTTCAATTCCACTCGCGTACAGCCGTAAGCTACAACCAACGTGTGGCGTATGTGCTCCGTGAGCAGGATGCCGATGAGATAGCGCAACTGATTGCTGCCGATCAATTGCCTTTGGGCGATGCTTCCAAGACGGGTAACTTGCGCATAAGTAACGACTTTACCCTTCGCTTTACGCATAAGATAGTGGATATAGGCGTGAAGAACACCAATGTCTATTCGCTGACCCACAACTCGCTCAACAAGAAGAACATTAGCCATATTGGTGATTGGATTATCTCGGGCGATGTCACGTTCCATTTACCTAAATCGTGGAATATAGCCACAGATATCGCTTATACCTCGCGCTATGGCTACGAGGGATTGACCGATGTGAACGAACTCATTTGGAACTTCTCGATAGACAAGACTTGGAAGAACGCCACACTCACCCTCAAGGTGTACGACCTCTTGAACGACAAGAAGAATATCGTACAAACGGTCAACGAAACGAGTGTAAGTTACCAGAAGTACAATACCTTGCCTACCTACGCCATGCTGACCTTTACCTATAAACTCAATCGCATGGGCGGACTGAAAGCTACTGGCGCTGCGGCATGGCAACAGCAGATGTACGAGAATGGTGGACGCCCACCAATGGGACCTCCGAGATAAGTTGGTAGTGAACCTTATCACTCATCACTTATCACTCATAGTGTATAGTTCAAAAAGTACTTTTATTAAGATTTCTTCCCCTTGTACCTTCCCTGTCTTTCTCGTGTTAATAACCAAGGACGGAATAATCGTACGAGCCCTATGGGCGAGATAAGAACCAAGGACGAACCAAGGACGAACCAAGGAACGACCAAGGAACTCTGAATCAGGAAATGTGCTGTTTGTTAAGATTGACTAAAACACTTGACTTGATTCCTAAAACATTTGACTGTTTTCCCGAAAAAGTAGACTCATCAGTTTCTAAGAAAATCGCTCAAAAAGCGATTTTTCTTGCTCAATCCAAAATAAAGTTGTACCTTTGCAGGGATTTTAAATGGTCAAATATGAAAATGAAAAAATGTAAAAATATTTTATTCTTTTTGCTGGCAGCCCTTGCCTTCGCTGCTTGCACAAATTCAAATGAGCAAATGAATAATTGTGAAAATAACACATGGGACAAAGTCTTCCCGTTAAGTGAGAAAGTAAACCACAAAAAGGTGAGTTTCCAAAACCAATACGGCTTCACCTTGGTGGGCGATTTATATCAACCGAAGGGACTAAGTGACCAAGTACCAAGTACCAAATACGCCGCTTTAGCGGTGTCCGGTCCTTTCGGTGCCACCAAAGAGCAGTCGTCCGGCCTGTATGCCATGAAGATGGCGGAGCGTGGGTTTATCGCTCTGGCTTTTGACCCTTCCTTCACGGGCGAGAGCAGCGGTGAACCCCGTAGAACGGCTTCGCCGGACATAAACACCGAAGATTTTATGGCGGCGGTGGACTACCTGAGCAAGTTGCCCGAAGTGGACGCCGAGCGTATCGGTATCATCGGTATCTGCGGTTGGGGTGGTATAGCCCTTAACGCCGCGGCTGCCGACCCGCGTATCAAAGCGACGGTGGCTTCGACGATGTACGACATGACCCGCGTCAGCGGTAATGGTTATTTTGATTCCGCCGACTCCGAAGAGGCGCGTCATGAAGCGCGTGTGGCACTCACATCACAGCGTTTGGCAGACCCGACAGCGATGGCAGGCGGTGTTGTTGACCCGCTGCCGGACGATGCACCGCAGTTCGTCAAGGACTACCACGATTATTACAAGACCGCCCACGGCTACCATGCACGCAGCGGTAACTCGAATGACGGTTGGCGTGTCATCGGCACGCAGGCTTATGCCAACAGCCGTTTCCTGTATTACATTAATGAGATCCGTTCGGCGGTGCTCGTCATGCACGGCGAAAACGCCCACAGCCGTTATTTCGGCGAAGCTGCGTACCACTACATGGTGGACGGTAAGGCGGAGGGGTACAAGACTGTCGTGGCTCCTAATCCCAGACCGGAGAACAAAGAGCTGCTGATTATTCCCGGAGCCTCGCATTGCGACCTCTATGACGGCGGTTTCACAGGCCCTGCTGGAACCGGCGAACCCAAGAACCTCATCCCTTGGGACAAGTTAGCAGAGTTCTTCAATAAGAATCTAAAATAAATAGCAGATATGAAAGTAGTTGTTATCTCAACCTCTCTCCGGGCGGGCTCGAATAGCCACGCGCTGGCGGAGCAGTTTGCGGAGGGCGCAAAGAGTGCGGGACATGAAGTAGAATTGATCTCGCTTCGCGGCAAGGAGATTAAGTTCTGTATCGGTTGCCTCAAATGTCAGGAGACAGGTGCTTGCGTGTTCAAGGACGATGTGCCGGCAATCATGGAGTCCGTGCTCAATGCCGATGTCGTTTGCTGGGCGACACCGATTTATTACTATGAGATGTCGGGTCAGATGAAGACGCTTATCGACCGAATGAACGCCATGTATCCGAAGGATTACCGATTCCGCGACATCTACCTGCTGACCACGGCAGCCGAGAACGAGGAGTTTACGCCCAAACGTGCAGAGAGCGGTCTGCAAGGATGGATTGATTGTTACGAGAAATGCGCGCTCAAAGGACATTTGTTCTGCGGCGGAGTGAATGATCCGCACGAGATTTCGGGCCACGCCAAACTGCAAGAGGCGTACGAATTAGGCAAGAATATTTGATCAAAGCGCCCAATTATATTTAAGATTGTCAAAGCCAAATACACCAAAAAAAAATAATGACAGAACGAGAAAAAATGTTAGCCGGCGAAGTGTATGACGCCTGTGACCCAGATTTGTTGGAAGACCTCAACAAAGCAAAAGTGCTATGTCAGCAGTATAACAACCTGCTTCCGACGGACTTTGCGGTGCGTAACAAGATGATCCGCGAGATCTTAGGTCAGGCAGATGAAGACACGTTCATCAACCAGCCTTTCTATTGCGACTACGGCAAGCATATCCGCGTCGGTAAACGGTTCTTTGCGAACTTCGGCTTTACCGTCTTGGACGAAGCCTATGTGACCATCGGCGACGATTGTTTCTTAGGACCGGGCGTGCATATCTACTGTGCGTGTCATAGTACAGACCCGCGTGAACGCAAGACGCGTCAGGAATGGGCTAAATCCGTAAGTATCGGTAATGATGTCTGGATCGGCGGCAACGTGACCATCCTGCCCGGTGTCACCATCGGCGATAATTGTACCATAGGAGCCGGTTCCGTCGTCACGCACGACATCCCAGCTAACAGCATCGCTGTCGGTAATCCCGCGAAAGTCATTAAAACGATACAATAATATGGATTCACTGGAAGAACTGATACACAGCGGCTTACAGCAGTATTTGCTAAGCATGAACGAAATAGACGAACGACTCTTTTGAGATGAAACGATTTTGGTACATATTGTTGATCTTGGTGAGCATCGGCGTTCAGTGGTTTGAGCCGATGGATAAGCCCACTGCGGAGCTGGTTCAAACGTCCGGTTGTGCAGTGCAGCAAACCGACCATCACACGCTTGTGGGGATACAAGGAGAACCCTTGACCCTTGCCAACAATGGTTCAACCATAACCGCCTCTGTACCCACTCATTTCAGTGCAAATACCTAGCGCACGCCTTTCGGCAAGAACAGAACCCGAACGGCTTTCTTGCGCAAGATGATTCATCATTACCAACCTGTTTTTATTGTTTTTCGCGGCCAGGAACGGCTTGAGACAAGTCCTTTCTGTTCGTCTGCCGGGAGCACGTACTATGTATACTTCATCCGGCGCATTTTGTGTTGATTTTCAGAGAGATAACTGAGTATTAACAACACAAATTGAAACAATAAAATGGTATCATCATATTTATCGAATCCTATTTTATTAGGACTTTTCTTGGTTGTTGGTTTAGTGCTTTTGGTCAAAGGCGCAGACTGGCTTGTAGATGGCGCATCCAAACTCGCCAAACGCTTGGGTGTAACCGACCTCGTCATCGGTCTGACCATCGTGGCGCTCGGAACCTCTTTGCCGGAACTGGCAACATCCGTCGTGGCGGCATTCAAGCACAACAACGACATAGCCATCGGCAACGTCGTCGGAAGCAACATCTTCAACGTGTTCTTCATCTTGGGAACAAGTGCAATAATCAAACATCTGCCTGTTTATCCCGGCATCGAGATAGATGCCGCGTTGGTAGCCGTCAGCGCGATAGCCGTTTGGCTTTTGCTTTGCAACAAGAACCGCTCTATCAACCGTTGGGGCGGAGCTCTTCTCCTGGTAATATACGCCGGTTACCTAACATATAGGCTTTTAATTAACAATTAAAATTCAAATCATTATGGAAAATCAACCACAAGGGCTGAAAGAATCAGTAGCCCTGCAATCGTATATCACTCGTAAATCCACCTTCTTCGGTCTGATCAACCGCTTGGTTTATGCTCCGACGGATAGCCGTCTCAACTTCACCTGCCGTTATTATGCACCTATTCTGCGCGAGGAACTGAAAGAACTGTTTGCGCTCGGAGGCCAAGTATTGGAAAAGCGGCTGGCTAAGATGAACCGCTTTGAACAAGCCGTTAACGGCAATCTGTTAGTCGAATGTTGCGTGTCTGCAGATAAGGAATTTGCTGCTCTGCAACTAAAACACTTTGAGCAGATAGACTACCAGCCGATTAGCGAGGTACGTTTCTTGCAAGGTGAACCTGCCATGCAAGCGGCAAAGATATTTGATCTGTAAACCATTGTATCAGCATTTTAAAATTTACTCATTATGAACAGTATAACAATTATTGTCGGCATCGTATTACTTGCTGTCTTTGTAGTGCCGGTTATCTGGCTAAACCACAAAAAGTAACTTAATCACACAAAATTAAACCTCGACCGTCCAAAAAACGGCCGAGGTTTGTTGTATTTTTTTTGAAACCACCAAATTTTATGGCATTTTTTGGCTACAATCACAGACATTTCCATTTCTCATACTATTTTTGGTATTTCTTCTCTCATGCTGGAGAGAACTACTCGGTGGGAAACATGGCTTATGTTACGCCTTTGTTATACCCTTGCTGAATGGACATTTTGGCACAAAAGATGGACAATTTGGCATGAAAGTGGACAAATTGGCAGAGATTTGGGACTTGGCACGTTTATTGCCATTCTTAGGGTGAAAACGCAACTACGCATACTACGCAAAACACGTACACTGCGCAAACTACGTTAAACATCGTTTAACTAAATTTGGAGGATTAATTATGAAACCCGCAATGTATCGTAGAAACAGTTGGCTGCCGACAAACGGATGGTTCCCGACCGTATTTGATGAGTTTTTGAACAATGACATGCTGAACACGGCAAGCAATGTGGCGCCTTCGGTTAACGTCAAAGAGAACGAGCACGGCTACATAGTCGAACTGGCTGCTCCGGGCGTTAAGAAAGAGTACTGCAGAGTACACGTCGATGAGGATCACAACCTCTGTGTCGCCATCGAGAACAAGTTCGAACACAAGGAAGAAGACAAACATGCGCACTACTTGAGACGCGAGTTTGCTTACACCAACTTCGAGCAAAAGTATACCTTGCCGGACAATGTGGACGAAGCAAAGATCGCCGCTAAAGTCGAAGATGGCATCTTGACCATCGACCTGCCGAAGATCCAACGCGTAGAAGGCAAGACCGAACGCCAAATCGCCATCTCATAACGACGACCGGCATCTCAAACTATTCAGTAAAAGGTTAAAGTTTCCATTTAGAAACGCAATTTTTAGCAGTATATTACACCCTCTGTTCTG
>CAMEKM010000039.1 GCA_945921355.1 uncultured Bacteroidales bacterium | reverse complement strand
GACCTATTGACGAGTACATACTTAAAAACAGCCTAAAAAATGACCTATAGACCGAGAATTTGTAGGGTACAATGGTATATAGAATACGCGGGAAGTGTAGTATTTACTAAGCTTCCCGCGTGAGTGTATTATTTTTGAAAAAAGTTTTTTAAGTGCTAAAGATGATATGAATTTTACGATTTTGTTGGTCTATAAACATGTATATCCAAATATGGCTCAAGAATCATCTCTTTTCCGTTAATTAGTTTGAGAAATATTTTACCATCTTCATCTCGACGAGTTGCTATAATTTCATTTGGGTAGCACAAAACCTGTTCATAAGCATTGGTTTCACGGGTAATGAACTCCCATTCGTGTCCTCTTTTTATACATTCTCGAATTGCATTTGCAACTTCTTGACAAGAAGGTTTTCTACCTTTGTAATTTTCAATTTCTTCGAGATAATCACATTGATATTTGTCAAACAAATACTTACCTGCTATTACGACATAATTATCAGGAATATGTTCTAAATCTACAGAAGAGAATGGAGGAAATGGAATAATTTCGCGATAATCTTCTCCATACATCAACCAACCATCTACATTAGGCATATATTCTTGGAATGCAACAGGATAACGACCTAATTTAACGTTCTCAAGGATATACTGATTGAACCATTCCATATATCCATCATCGCATTGCATGCGGCTAATGGAGAGATATTCGAGATTATCTGCTAAAAATTGTACAGCTAATTCTTTGCTGTCATGCGTAGGTTCAAGACATCCAGTTGAGCTGTGTATAGCATAAAATGGTAGGCATCCTCTGTTGTGTTCTACATCTCCTTGATCCAGTAATAAGCATTTAGGATATATCATCCATCTCCAGCAACCTCCATTTGGAGACATGCCTGCATATAAGCGCAATTGCTCATATCCTAATTTATGTAACTCGTGTAACATGAATACTACATCCTGTACACTTAATTCATGGGGGTATAAATTCATGGAATTATTAAGTTATTGTCGTTTATGCTACAAAGGTACGACATTTTTTGCACATATACAAATATTTTTACTTTGCCGATTTTCTACGGTTGCAATCACGGCAGAGCATTTGACAGTTGGATGCTATAGTACGACCACCCTCTACCCATGGAGTAATATGGTCGGCTTCCATTTGTTCAATCTCAAAATGCTTGCCACAAAGTGGACATATACCATTTTGCTTTTCGTATATCTCGCGCTTGGTATTATCATCAAAAGTACGAATACCTAAATGGCGAATATCGTGATCAAAAATATATGAGAAGATTCCCGATTTCCTTTCTACATCGCTATCACGCATCAGTCGTGCAACCTCTGCACTAATGGCAGTAGCGGTTAGGGTGGTATCGCGATATTGGTTATAAAGCAATCCCCATTGCACACCTTTCATCTCCTTTTTATATTTACGACCAAAGAGTTTGTCTGTCCAATGAATAACATCTTGGAAGTATTGCCACAACTCATCGGCATCTGTATCGTGCTGATGTTCAGCCATATATTGCTCAAGCGTTTTACCTTGCTTGTCTGCAATCCAATGGAGTGCTGTCTCAAAATACTCTTGGCGAATAGGTTTGCAATTCATAAAGTCAGACGCAATCTTGTGAGCAACACAATTTGATTTGGAGAAATGTCGTTTAGCCTGAGTTACCCATGAACCTGAATAAATGGCATTGCGTATTTCTTGCTCGGTCAATTTCTCACCTGCGATATTGATAGTCTTAAACCATTTCAATTTTTCCTCATCATTTCCTTCGCAGATATATACTTGTAGTTCGTAATCAAGAATTCGATTCTGTTGTTCTTCGGTCATATTGTAGTAGCCGAGCAAGTTGCCATCGAAATACATCATATACTCTCCTGCGATAAATGAGCAGATAGAAATTGTACGCTGCTGACCATCAAGCACTTCATATTGATCATCTGCCACGCATACCCAATACATCACATTGAGAGGGAAGCCCTGCCAAACAGTTTCCATAACGGCATTGCGTTTCTTCTCATCATATACAAACTCGCGTTGATATTTAGGACGGATATTTAGGCGTCCGTTGTAACCAGTGATTCCTTCCTCCTGAATGCTGAGGTCTGTGTAATTTGCGCACAATTCACGGATCTTAATTTGGTGTAGTTCTATTTTCATGGTAGTGTTATTTTTTTCTTTTGATTAGTATGCGTGCATAAATTTTCATTCCATTTACATAAGGATAACCATAGTTATACTCATCTACTTTAGTTGTTGTCATTGCGCCAATAATTTCAAACTGTTCTGGATTAAATTTGTCTAAAAAAGTGACAGGTACTCCCATAACTCCATCATAATCACATGGTATATCTGTATAGGTATTGACATTGATAGCTTCGTAGTTGTCGTATGTGGGGTATTCTTCAGGTGTATAATGTTTATATAAAATAAGGTCTTCGTTATGCTTCGAAACGGGTAAGTTAGTAAACCAACAAGAAGTTGAAACGCGTGCCACCTTCCTACCATTTTCTATGTGATGAAATTTCTCGTAGGTATCTGGCACTTGGAAGAACATACCTACATTGAAATTGGTATAGCCCGTGCGGATTTTGTCTTCTTGAAACATTTTGAATGTTTCCTTGTAAGTTAGTGCGTTGGTGTTACCAATTATGATAAATTGTTTGTTATATTTATCCAATAGGGATAGAAACTCACGAAACAGAGAGAAAGGCGGATTAGTGACCACAATGTCTGCTTCTTTGAGCAAATCGATACTCTCTAGACTATCAAATGAGCCGTTGCCTTTCAAGATAGAAAGTACATTCTTCTCATTTTGAATAAGATACTGCACATCAGCGAGATTGATTGCACCATCATTGTTATAGTCGTGCACTTCGGTAATCTCCACTTTGTAGGCAATCTTTTTGGGCTCTGACTCCTCTATCTCAAATATTAAAGGCAGTTCATCACCTGCAATAGGTGAACCATTATAGCAAGTGGCGATGAGTTTTTTTAGTCCTAATGCGTTGAAATTTAGAGCAAAGTACTTGAAGAAATTACTTTCGTATGGATCGTCACAATTGCAGAATACAACCTTATCTTTGAAATAAGGGCGATAGTTTTTGAGTTCTTTTGCGATGTCATCTAATTTAGTGTAGAACTCATCTTTCTTTGCATCTTTCGCTTGAGTAAGGTCTTTGCGTGCCATAGATTGATACTATTTTGCATTAGTATCATCTTGACTATCATGGAATTAAAAAGGCGCGAACCCTTTTCGCGTTCAGCAAGAAGCCTACGAAGAAACTTGCTCAATTACCCAAGAGTTCACACCTATAGCGTGAATTATGGGTAATCAATAATCAAGCAGTCTTCTTGCTGATGCTTTTATTCCAATTTCAGAGAAACTAGTTTCGTAGGCTTTTTTCTTTGAACGCGAAATAATAGCTAATGCTGTTAATTAAATATGTTATGATTGGCAACGCTTTGCCAAATCTGTCTGCAAAGGTAGTGAATTATTTTGGATTGAGCAAGAAAAAAAATGTTTTTTTGCTGTTTTAAAGTCATAGAGTACCCGAATGTGATTCGGGGCTAAGAGACAAAGAGGGCGCGGAGTGCCAGAAGAAGCGGAAGTACCGGATAGACCAGAGTGACCGGAAGGAAACAGCTGGCAAGGTGGCAATAAAAAAAGTGCTAGAAAATTTGGAAATATGAGAAAAATTTTGTACCTTTGCAGCATATTGGAGCCAAGAACAAGTAGCCAAGAATCAAGATAGATTAGAATTTGTAACTGACTTAAAATTAATTAACTATGATTGTACACGTAGCATCGTTTTTAGAAAGTATTGGAGGCAGTATTGATGCCGAACATTGGTTGCGCCCTATCCCAGGTCGGACGGGGTACGCTGCGTATTGCAGGAAACCACAATACACCAAAAAACAGAAAGAAGAAATGGCAGAACGCCCTGCTGTGAAGGCGTTTTCATCCCTATGCAAAGAGGCATCGGCTATCATGCGTGATCCAGCACTAAAAGCCGAATGGACGGCTAAACATCTTGCTGCTAAACGAGAAGCCAGCAAACATCAACGCATGCCACAAGCGAATGGCAAACCAGCAGTGCCCGAAAGATTGTGGGATTATGTGAGAAGGGAGTTGAGTAAGCAGAAATAAACATTAAGCAATGTGCCCTGCTTCTCTCGGTGATCTTACGGTAAAGATACGGCGAAGTTCCTATGAAGTCCCTATGAAGTTCCTATGAGGTTCCTATGCGGATAGGTAGAAGGTAAGGGGCAAGAAACTGGGAAGTAACTGGGAATTAAGAATTTTGAATTATGAATTAAGAATTAAGAATTATGAATTTTGAATTAAGAATTTTCTTATAATATTCAACGCTTTACTTGCGTATGTGCATTTTTTGTTGTACCTTTGCAGAAATTTGAATGTAGCTACTTATGATCACATTTATCATCTCACTTATAGCCCTTGTGGTTGGATTCGTTCTCTACGGAACATTCGTGGAGCGTGTGTTTGGTATTGATCCAAAGGCGCAGACGCCTGCCGTCAGCAAGGCAGATGGTGTAGATTTTGTTCCGATGAAACCGTGGAGAATCTTCCTTGTGCAGTTTCTCAATATCGCAGGACTGGGTCCTATCTTCGGTGCTATCATGGGTATCTTCTATGGTCCTTCCGCCTTCTTGTGGATTGTGTTAGGTACGATATTCGCAGGTGGTGTACACGACTACCTCAGCGGTATGATCTCGATGCGCAAAGGTGGCGCTTCATTGCCAGAAGTAGTGGGCACAGAATTAGGCAAGGGCGTGCAGATTTTTATGCGACTACTCGCTATTGTGTTGCTCGTATTGCTGACTACTACATTTTTGTCGGGTCCTGCTACCTTATTACAGGGATTAGCTGGATTAGGCACGATGACCTTCCAAGGACATTTGATTCCTATTGTGTGGGTATTGATTATCTTCGGCTATTATACATTGGCTACGGTGTTACCCGTAGATAAACTCATCGGTCGGTTCTACCCTATCTTTGGCGGTGTGCTGCTGTTTATGGGGATCGGTATCATGGTGGTGATGCTCGGTTGGCATGCAACAGAAATGCCCGAATTAACCGATGGTTTGCACAACCGTCAGGCCAATGGTTTGCCGCTCTTCCCAATGATGTTTGTCAGTATTGCCTGTGGTGCTATTTCGGGATTTCATGGCACACAATCACCGCTGATGGCACGCTGCGTAACCAACGAGCGTCAAGGGCGTTGGATATTCTACGGCGCCATGGTAGCAGAGGGAATCTTGGCCTTGATTTGGGCGGCCGCAGCAGGGACGGTGTTTGCAGACCCAGAGGCAGGTTTGTACGGAATAGACGGGCTGCAGGCCTTCGCCGCAGCGCATCCAGGCGAGAATATCGCTGCTTTGGTAGTGGACAAGATATCTCGTTCGTGGCTGGGTACGGTAGGTGGTATATTGGCGATTATTGGTGTGATTGCTGCGCCTATTACTTCGGGCGATACGGCATTGCGTTCGGCTCGACTGATTGTGGCAGACTTTATGCACTTGAGCCAACGCCCTATCCGCAACCGACTGATGATTGCTATTCCGCTATTCTTGTGCGTGTTTGGTATGGTTTTCGTCGATTTCAACGTCGTTTGGCGCTATTTTGCCTGGACCAATCAGACATTGGCTGTCTTCACCCTGTGGGCAGGAACGGTGTTCCTCTATAAGAACTCACGCACGATTAAGAAATACCCATACGCCTACCTTATCGCGTTGATTCCTGCGCTGTTTATGACGATGGTCAGTGTCAGTTATATCTTCATTGCGCCAGAGGGATTCCACTTCGCAAAGATTGGGCTGAGTTGGGTGGCATACCTCATTGCTGGTATCACCACCGTCGCCATGCTGGGTGGGTTTGCCTATTGGAGTAAGGAAATTAAGAATTAAGAATTTTGAATTAAGAACTATGATACAATCTACTTCTTTTGTGATTTCAAGTCCTGATGTGATGCAATGTCCGCAGACGACTATTCCTGAATATGCTTTCATTGGTCGAAGCAATGTGGGTAAGTCCTCGCTTATCAATATGCTTACGCATAACCCAAAATTAGCGAAGACCAGTCAGAAACCTGGTAAGACATTGCTGATTAATCACTTTATCATCAATGCAGGTACAGACCAACATTGGCATTTGGTGGATTTGCCTGGTTATGGTTTTGCGCAAGCAGGTAAGAAGCAACGCGCTAAACTCAAGACGATGATTGAGCGCTATTGCCTTTTGCGTCAAGCATTGGTTAGTTTGTTTGTGTTGGTGGACTGCCGCCACGAACCACAGCAGATTGATTTGGAGTTTATGGAGTGGTTAGGCGAGAACGAGATACCATTTGCTATTGTCTTCACCAAAGCCGATAAACTCAGCAAAAGCAAGTTGGCTATCCATGTGGAAAATTACAAACAGAAGTTGCTGGAGACTTGGGCAGAACTGCCACCTATCTTTGTTACTTCGGCCGAAAAGGGATTGGGCGAAGCAGAGGTGATTGCTTATATTGAGGGGATTAATCGCGATATTGCTAACCAAAGTAATTAAGAATTAGGAATTTTGAATTTTGAATTATTCCATACTGACGATATTCGTGTAGAGC
The DNA here is from genome assembly GCA_945921355.1 of uncultured Bacteroidales bacterium. Classification (GTDB taxonomy): domain Bacteria; phylum Bacteroidota; class Bacteroidia; order Bacteroidales; family Paludibacteraceae; genus Colicola. The sequence continues at coordinate 8,268 of CAMEKM010000039.1, read as the reverse complement.
ATTGCGACGGAACACGTCGCGGCGTTCAGCGTGTGCTGGACGCTTGCCGTGAGGAGCGAAGACCATATGTGGTAATTAAGAATTATGAATTAGGAATTAAGAATTATTCCTCTACGAATATTGAAGACCATTCAAAATTCAAAATTCAAAATTCAAAATTATCTACCATCCTCGTGCCTGTGACGATGTTGGAAGAGGAGGTGTATAAAGCTGAGATCTGTACCTATTTGGCGAGAAAGACTGGAGCACACCTTATATTATTACGCGCGAACGACTATGGCAGCAAGGCAAAACGGAACACTCAGCGTATCATCACGCATATCCAATCCGTAGCAGAGCGTACAGGCACTGCTATCACCTACGAGGAGCGCGTAGCCAAAGGCGATAGTTTCCATATCCATAAGGAACTTCCAGTTTTGTCCTCCACCCTTCAGGGGGGAGATAGAGGGGGGCTTTTGATTCTCCTCACTGCCAGCCGCGAATACGGCATGGACGACTGGCTCTTTGGTCCGCCAGAGCAATATGTCATCCGCCATAGTCAGGTGCCAGTTATGTTGGTTAATCCACGAGCAGACCTCTTTTCGCTATGTGATTAAATACCACCCCGTACCAAGAAAACTGCGGGGCGAATTGTATATAATTTTAGATTTTCTTGCATATATGCTATTTTTTTACTAATTTTGCGCCCAAATATAAATACTATGAGAAATCAACATTTTTTTATAGCAGTTGTACTGCTACTTGTAAGTTCTGTGGCAATAGCACAAGACGTGAAAGTGAAAACAGGTATTGAAGTTTTGCGGGAACGTAACTTTGATGTTTTACAAGGCAAGCGTGTGGGACTATGTACTAACCCTACGGGTGTGGATCGTAATCTGGTTTCAACAATTGATATTCTTTGGGAAGCAGACAATGTAAATCTTGTGGCATTGTATGGCCCTGAGCACGGTGTACGTGGAAACATCTATGCAGGTGACCATGTGGACAACGATGTGGATGCTCGTACTGGGCTGAAGATGTATTCACTCTATGGCAAGACCTCTAAGCCCACCCAAGAGATGATGGATGAGATCGATGTGATGGTGTACGACATTCAAGATATTGGTTGTCGTAGTTACACCTATATATCTACCATGGGCAACTTGATGGAAGCATGCCAGCAATATGGCAAAGAGTTGGTGATACTTGATCGCCCTAACCCATTGGGTGGCAATAAGATAGAAGGCTGTTTGGTGGAAGATGGATTTGTATCATTCGTTAGTAGGTTCGCTATACCTTACCTATATGGTCAGACACCGGGTGAGTTGGCATTATACTTGAATGCCCAAGCCGAGCACCCATGCAAACTGACTGTAGTGGAAATGCAAGGTTGGACACGCGACATGACTTGGGATGAAACAGGATTAGAGTGGATAGTCGCTTCGCCACACGTACCTCATGGCAGAACAGCAATATACTATCCAGTGACAGGTATTTTTGGTGAATTCTACTATATCAACATCGGTGTAGGATACACCATGCCATTTGAGGTGATGGGTGCACCATGGGTGAATGCCGATAGTTTGGCACAAGCTCTCAATGCACTAAAGTTGCCAGGAGTAGTGTTTAGAGGATTGCACTACAAGCCCTATTATAGTGTATTCAAAGGCGAGAATATCCAAGGCGTACAAGTGCATATAGTGGATTATGAAAAAGCTGCGCTCAGCGAAATACAATTCTATGTAGTGCAAGAGATGATGCGTTTGTGGCCAGAGCAAGATTGGTTCAAACTGTGCGACCAGAAGCGTTTTGGCATGTTTAACAAGGTATGCGGAACTGATCAAATCAAAGAACTCTTCGGTAAACGCTATCGCTGGGAAGATGCGAAAGCATATTGGGATAAGGATGTGGAGAAGTATCGCAAGGAGAGTAGTAAGTATTATTTATATTAGGATATTGGACGCTCTGCGGGCTATAGGACGCGGCATAGCCGCTATAGGTTAAAGGTTAGAGGTTAAAGGTTAAAGGATAAAGGATAGAATATATGAAAAAGTATATCGAACGGTTGGCATGGGGAACGGATGCTGGATTTTACCGCCTCATCCCAAAAGAAGTATTGCATCCTGCAACAGAAGAAGATGTGCAGGCAATCTTGTTGCGTGCTCACAAAGAAGGTAAGCATGTGACGTTTCGCGCTGCTGGTACGAGTTTGAGTGGTCAAGCTATCAGCGATAGTCTGCTGGTGGTTTGTGGCAAGAAGTGGGAGCAATACACCGTACATGACAATGGCAAAAGCATCACGTTGCAACCTGGTATAGTAGGACAACGCGTCAATGAGATACTGAAGCCCTATGGGAGATATTTCACGCCCGACCCTGCGAGTCTGAAGTCAGCAATGGTGGGTGGTATTGTGATGAACAATGCCTCTGGAATGTGCTGCGGAACACATGCCAATAGTTATCGTGTACTGAAATCGGCACGTATCATCTTACCCGATGGCACTATTCTTGATACTGGAGATAAGGAAAGTCGTGCACAATTCTTGATGACACATGCTAAGTTTATTCGCAGAATAGATGACTTGCGCATCAAGACACAACAAAATAAGACATTGTGCGATTTGATTCGTAAGAAATATGCCATCAAGAATGTGACTGGTTTGACCATCTTGCCGTTTGTAGAATATACCGATCCATTCGATATAATTGCCCATCTGATGGTAGGTAGCGAAGGCACATTGGCTTTCCTATCTTCTATTACTATGACGACAGGAGAGATACAACCCTATAGCGCATCTGCACTACTACTCTTCCCTACTACGAAAGCGGCATGCGAGGCTATCACTGAGATGAAGCAAACGGGATTGATGTCCGCCGCAGAGTTCTTTGACCGCAAAGCGATGCGCACTGTGGAGAACGATTTTCCTGAATTGAAAGGACTTCCCGAAGATGCGGGTGCGGCATTGATTCGTACTGACGCAATGACAGAAGAAGAATTAGCAGCAAAAAACAAAACACTGCAAGATATATTGCACCACTACCAGTTATGTCAGCCTGCTGCGTTCACTTCCGACCCAGTATTGACAGGCAAGTATTGGGCGATGCGCAGCGGTATATTCCCCGCTGTAGGCGGTACACGCGAGATAGGAACTACTTGCTTGATTGAGGATATTGCTTTCCCAATCGAACATTTAGCACAAGCGACATTGGATTTGCAAGAACTCTTTATTAAGCATAATTATCCTGAAGCCGTTATTTATGGTCACGCGCTTGAGGGTAACTACCACTTTATTCTCAACCAACGTTTTGATTCACCCGAAGCCATTGCCCAATACGATGGTATGATGCGCGCTGTGGTGGACTTGGTAGTGGACAAGTATCATGGCAGTCTAAAGGCCGAGCACGGTACAGGGCGCAACATGGCGCCATTTGTTCGTCGTGAGTGGGGCAATGATGCCTATGAACTGATGTGCGAGGTGAAGAAACTCTTTGACCCAGAGAACATTATGAACCCTGGCGTGATTTTCAACGAAGATGAGCATTCCTATATTGAGCATATCAAACCTCTGCCAGAAGTGCATGAGATGATTGACCGCTGCATCGAATGTGGTTTCTGCGAAGTGAACTGCGTCGCCTGCGGATATGCGTTGTCAAGCCGTCAGCGTATCGTGGTACAGCGTGAGATGGCACGATTGAAAGAGGTGATTAGGCAAGAAGACGATAAGGCCAAAAGGCGAGAGGCGAAGAAGTTGCTCAGTAGTTTGGAAAAAGACTTCCGCCGTATTGGTCGTGACCTCTGTGCAGGTGACGGATTATGCTCTACCTCATGCCCAATCAAAATCAATGTGGGCGACTATATCCACTTGGTGCGTGAACATGACATGAGTACCGCAGGCAAGCAATTAGGTTATTGGGCAGGAAAGAACTTAGCTGGTATTGGTACTGCGTTGACGGGTATTCTGGAGGTAGCCAACGTAGCTCACAACGTATTAGGCGATAAGGCTACTAAGCTATTGGGCAAGGCGATGCACTATGGTTCAGGCGGTTTGGTTCCACTGTGGACACCATCATTGCCTCGTCCTGTGCGCCAGAAAGAGAAACAGACTGCCATAGAATATGGAGTGGTGAACGGACTGAAGGGTTTGCAAGATAAGCGCGTGGTGTACTTCCCTTCGTGCTTGAACCAACGCTTGGGTTCGGGCAAAAAACCGCTAATCAATGATATGACGGAGTTGCTGAACAAAGCAGGCTATGAGGTGATATTCCCTCAGAAGATGGAGAATCTATGTTGCGGAACGATTTGGGAGAGTAAAGGTATGCCCGATGAGGCACAACGCAAAGCAGCCGAACTGGAGTTGGCGCTGCTGAAAGCGAGCGATAATGGTCGTTGGCCAATACTGTGTGACCAAAGTCCGTGTCTGCACCGCATGCGCCATACCATGCAGCATATGAAGTTATACGAACCCGCCGAGTTCATTGACAAGTTTGTAATGAGCGAGGTGGAAATCACTCCACTCGACACTTGCGTGGCAGTACACGTAACCTGCTCTACTCGTCAGATGGGTGTGGCAGATGCGATTATCCGTGTGGCTAAAGCATGTGCGAAGAATGTGTTGGTACCAGAGGAGATTGGTTGCTGCGCATTTGCAGGAGATAAGGGCTTCACCGAGCCGTCACTGAATGAATGGGCACTGCGCAAACTCAAGCCACAAGTGGAGAAAGCAGGTGCAACTATGGGTGTGAGCAACTCACGTACTTGCGAGATTGGACTGAGTACACATTCGGGTATAGACTATTGCAGCATTGCGCACTTGGTAAATATTTGCGCAAAGCGCAAATAGACCGCTGCGTTGTTAGACCACTACGTTGTTAGACCGCTGCGTTGTTAGATATGGAGATAGAACGCAAATACTTGGTAACGAGCGACTGCTATAAACACATGGCAGTGGCTCGTTATCATATTCGTCAAGGATATATATCGCGCCAACAGACGGGCACAGTACGCGTGCGAATTACCGATGACAAAGCCTATCTTACCATCAAAGGCAAACCCGCTGCGGGGCATTTTGCTCGCTATGAGTGGGAAAAAGAGATTAATGTGCACGACGCAGAAGAACTGATGCAACTATGTCAAGGGACTATCATTGACAAGACTCGATGGATAGTGCCAGCGGAAACAGTTGACAATTTACAGTTGATATGGGAAGTGGATGAGTTTCATGGTGAACAAGAAGGGTTGGTGGTGGCAGAGATTGAGTTGGAATACGAAGAACAAGTATTCGAGAAGCCTGATTTCATCGGCAAAGAAGTAACGGATGACCCTCGCTACTATAATGCGAATATGGGACGCCCTGAAGGGGCTATGGGACGCTGACGCTATTGGGTAATGGACGGCACGGAGCACCTATTGGGTATAGGTGAATGGTTGAGTTATGAATTATGAGTTAAATAGAAATCTGCACCAACAGATTGTGCGAGGGCACCATCGGTATCTTCTCTGTCACCGATAACAAGGCATTGTTCGGCTGTTACATTCATCTTTTCAAGCACTTTCTTCAGCACTTCGGGTGCTGGTTTCAGTCCGCCCAATTCAGGGGCAGCGACTACCCAATCGAAATCATTTTCGTTGATATTGAGCGCATGCAGTTTCTCGTGCGTATGTCCGTAGTCGGATAAGACTACTAAACGGATGTTTTGATTTTTGCAGTCTGCTACAAAAGGAGCGAGCCACTCTACTGTCTTGTAGTACCTCTGTATCACACTGACCATCAATGGCATATAGCGATTGAAGTACCATGTGCGCAAATCTTCGGGATTTGCGTTGCAATGGGTTGCCATTGTTTGGAAATAGGTTTGGTAGAAGGTATCTTCAGCTCCAAAGTATTGTCCGCGCAGTTGCTTTCGCGTCTTTCGCTCTGCTAGCATCAATCGCCAATCACGTGGCGCATTGCATAGCATTCGCCACACCATACGCGGTTTGGCGTAGAGTGTGCCGTCAAGATCGAAGACAATCAGTTGACAGTTGGCAGTTGACAGTTGACAGTTGGCAGTTGACAGTTGACAGTTGATATTTGACATTTGGCAGTTAGCAATTTGGTGCAAAGGTACAAAATTATTTACAAATCACCAAATTTACGATGTACAATTTGCAAAATAGTGTCTTTTCCTAAAATTGGTTGACAGTTTTGTTTTTTTTGAATAAAAATGCAAAAAGATTTGCAAAAGGCACAATGTTTAACGTACCTTTGCACCGTCAATCGCGAACCACAACTTCCTACCAATCGTATACCCTTGCTATACCTTTGGTATAGAAAAGCAACTCAGTATTAACTATTAAAAAACTCGTGGTGGCGAGGGCTTTGTATTTAGTTATAGGATGATTAAATCAGTTCCTTCACAAAGTAGGTAATCATCATGCCGCAGCAAATACATTTGAGTATAGTGCCTGTAAGCAGACCGATAAAAGAACCTATACCAGCACGGAGAGCACGGTTGAGATTATTGTTCTGATTGGGGTTTGTATTGTCTATGGCCGTTTGTGGATGGCGGTTAAAGTAGATTAATTCGCCAACTACTGCGCCCACGAAAGGACCAATCACTATACCCCACCAAGGTCCCATAAAAAATCCTAACAACAAACCGATCATACTACCCCACACACCATACTTAGAGCCACCAAACTTCTTTGTACCCCATGCAGGAATAAAATAGTCAAGCAACTGAATAACCACCACGACTACCCCCCATACGACAAGAAACTGCCATGAGAACTGTACACGGTCGGTAAAGTGCAACAAAAGCAGCCCCACATACGACAACGGCACTCCAGGTAATACGGGGGCTACGCAACCGATAAGCCCCAACAATAAGCATATCGCGCCTAATATAATCAAAAATATATCCATAACTTAGAATTGTACTTTTGGAGCTTGTTCTGCACCTTCAATTGCTTCAAAATAAGGACGTTTCTCCGCATTCATCATGTTAGCAATGATATTGGTTGGGAAACGACGAATCATAGTATTGAACTGACGATCCACCTCATTGAAGTTGTTGCGGGCCACAGTAATGCGGTTCTCTGTGCCCTCCAGTTGTGATTGCAATGCCACGAAATTGGCACTTGCTTTCAAATCGGGATAGTTCTCGGAAATGGCCATCAGTCTGCCTAACGCTTGGCTAAGTTCGCCTTGAGCCGCTTGGAAAGCAGCAAGTTGTTCCGCAGTTGCATTAGCAGGATCTACTACCACCTGTGTTGCCTTGGCACGAGCTGCAATCACACCTTCCAATGTCTCGCTCTCGTGTGCTGCGTAACCTTTCACGGTTTCAACAAGGTTTGGAATCAAATCCGCACGGCGTTGATATTGGTTTTCTACTTGCGACCATGCAGTATTCACATTCTCTTCTGCAGTAATAATGGCGTTGTAGCGACCAACGCCCCAAATGATTGCGATTGCCAGTACTCCCAGTACTGCAATCCAAATAATAGTTTTCTTACTCATACTCATTAATTTATTATTCTTAATTCACATTAAAACTTCCCTCCAGCACCGCCTCCGAAAGTGCTACCTCCGCCGAATCCACCGCCAAAACTGCCACCACCAAAGCCGCCACGAGAACCACCGCCAGTGATGATGACCGCAGGCACTTCTTTAGGGATGATATATGTTTTCTGTTCTTGATGTCCACAGTGTTTGCAGCAGTATGTGCGCACGCCCAATCCTTCTTTGCGCGTTGTGGCACGGTTAATAATTTGCTCACTTGTTTTCCTTAGACTACGCTTGCCACATTGGGGGCATTTCTTTGGCATAGCCACTATCACGAATACAAACACCAATAGTACCAATACTATCCCCCCTGCTAATAGCAATTCAAAAAGCTCATTCTCCTCGGATTCATCGGCATAATGGTAGCGATTGGTAGCCGAAGTCATTTGGCGTAATTCTTCGGGCACAGCCCCATCTGTACATATCTCATATATGCGCAATGCGCCTAACGCCATTGCATCTGAATAATCAGCATTACGGAGCGGTGAAATCATCGTCTTTTGTATGATCTCATTGCAAATGGCATCCGTCAAAACACCCTCTATGCCACCACCTGTCATGATACGTATATCACGCGACTCTACGGCAAGAAACAACAGTACTCCCGTATTCTTGCCTTTTTTGCCAATGCCCCAACGCTGAAAAACCTCGTAACAAAAGTCAAAAGCATCCATTTCACCGATACTATTTACCGCTACTACGCACAATTCCACTTGAGTGGAGTCTTCCAATTGACGCGCCAAACG
>CAMEKM010000038.1 GCA_945921355.1 uncultured Bacteroidales bacterium | reverse complement strand
GATTGGTGAAACCCGTGAAAAACATCTTGGATTTTGGATTCTATGTGAGTTTCTTCCCTGGCTTGGTGGCAGGTCCTATCGTGCGTGCCAACGAGTTTATTCCACAGTTGTACAAGCCCTTCTGCCTAAGCCGTCGTTTCTTTGGGTTGGCAGTGTTCTGGATACTCAACGGACTGATTAAGAAGATTGTACTGAGCGACTATCTAGCAGTTAATCTGATTGACCGCGTATTTGATAACCCATTGCTATTCAGTGGATTTGAGAACTTGTTTGCTTTGTTTGCTTATTCGCTACAAGTGTATGCCGACTTCTCGGGATATACGGATATGGCCATCGGTATTGCAATGCTGATGGGCTTCTATCTGCCACAGAACTTCGACTCGCCATACAAGTCGCGCAACCCACAAGAGTTCTGGCGCAGATGGCATATGTCGCTCAGCCGTTGGCTGAAGAGTTATTTATACATCCCATTGGGCGGCAACCGCAAGATATTGGGTAAAGAAGTGAAGAATAAGATTGCAGCAGGTAACTTTAACTCGTTCATAACGATGCTGTTAGGTGGCTTGTGGCATGGAGCAAGTTGGAATTTTGTCATTTGGGGCGCGCTGAATGGCGCGGGCTTGATGGTGTATAAGGTGTGGGCAAAAATGAATTGGAACATCAAAATGCTCCTGATGACCCTGCTCATGGGTAGCCTATGGGTAGCCTATGCCTTGCTCAATGCACCTATATGGAACCTGTTTTTCGTATGGGGAATAGCGCTGTGGATTGGTACTTTCGTTCGTTATGTCTATTGGTGGATAGAGCGTATGGGGCATTTCGCTATTTCGGGTACACCGCGCGCCAAGATTATCGGGTGGATAAGTGGAGGATGGGCAGTGGCACAGACATTTGTGTTCATCACATTCACGCGATTATTCTTCCGTTCGGGCAGCAATCTTGACCCTGCAACAGCCAATCAAGAAGCGTGGGAAACTGCCAAAAACATGGTCAATCAGATTGGCGGTGCATGGAATAGCAGCATTATCCCCGATTTCCTGTGGGAGTATCGGTATGTGGTGATACTGTTTGTATTAGGTATGGTGGTGCACTGGCTCCCCAATCGCGTAAAACGTTGGTATAGAATACGCTTCTGTCAGTTGCCCATTTGGGCAATCATATTGATTGCCGTGGCAGCTATAATAGGCGTATATCAGTTTGTAACCGCTGATTTGCAGGCGTTTATTTATTTCCAATTCTAACCCTTAAAACTTTTAAAACCTTTAGAACTCTTCAACATGATTATAGGCATTACAGGTGGCATAGGAAGTGGCAAGAGCACGATTGCAAAGCAATTGCGCGCGATGGGGTATGCCGTATACGACACCGACAGCGAAGCCAAACGCCTTATCGTGGAAGATGCTCACGTGCGCCAACAGATAGAGCAACTCTTTGGCAGTGAGGTATATAAGGACGGCGTATATCAAACGGCATTGGTGGCACAACGCGTGTTTGCTGACCACTCGCTCCTCGCACAACTCAATGCGATTGTGCATCCCGCGGTGAGAGCGGATATTATGCACTGGGCACAAAAAATCAACCACGCTACACCATGCTTTGTAGAATGTGCTATTCTCTACCAGGCAGGGTTCGACTCCCTTTGCGATAAGGTGGTGGCAGTAATAGCACCCGAAGAGATTCGCCTTGATCGTGTGATGAAGCGCGATAGTAGTACCATAGAAAGAGTGCGCGCACGCATGCGCGCACAAGAAATCGAAAATGATATTCCACGTGCAGATATTCTAATCAACAACGACGGAAAAACGCCAATCTCTACCCTCTGCAAAGAGATTATCAATCAATTATAAGAATTATCCTTGATGCTCTGCTCGTAAAAGATCATTGACTGTTTTCACAGGATTAAATGTAGATACTGGAACCTCTACCAAAATAGTATTCCAACGGCTCATTGCACCATTCCATAATCCTGGCAATTCCAAGGCCAACAACTCCTTACCGTCTTTCGATTTATGAGAGATGAAGCCCGTTTTTTCATCCACAAAATCAAGCAAATTGTATGGCTTGCCCTCTACATCTCGAGTAGCACAAACAAGGTCAACGGGATTGAAGTAGGTGGCTTGTTGCATGAGCGCTGGATTGCTGATTTGACTCGACTCCAATATCTGGCAAGAGATGCTGCCATCTTCTTCTCGTACGAGGAAAGGACCTCCACCTGGTTCACCTGTATTTTTTACCACACCGCATACACGTAATGGACGTGCTAAACGTGCACGTTGCTCTGAACTGAGATTAGGATCTTGCAGTTTTTCAAACACGCGTTTTTGTTCTGTAACTAACACACCAGCAAGCAGTTGTTTATAGCGTACAGTATCGCCTTTGAGGCGGTCTGGCACCACATTATCAATATTCTTGATGAAGATAATATCTGCGTTTTGTTCATTTAAATTTTCAATCAATGCGCCATGTCCACCTGGTCGGAAAAGCAATTTACCATCCTCAGTACGGAATGGGGTACCGTCTGGATTAGCTGCCAACGTGTCGGTAGAAGGTTTTTGCTCGGAATATGACACATGGAATTTCACACCCAATTTTTCCTCGTATGCAGCCAAGTTATCAGCTATATGTGCTTGGAACAGAGGCAGATGCTCATGACTAACCGTAAAATGGATATTCACTTCGCCTTTAGAAGAAGCGTACATAGCACCTTCTACTAAATGTTCCAATGCTGGGGTTCTTGCTCCCTCTTCGTAGGAGTGGAACAGCAACAATCCCTTGGGCAAATTGCCATAATTCATATCTTTGAGCAGGTAAGCAACAGCCGCTTGTCCGTCCATACCCGCCAACTGAGGACCAAAAGCAAAACGATCTTTTTCTACAAGGAATTTCTCAATGAAATCGGTCTTTTTTCCATCTTCTAAATACTCAAATAGATTTTTGAACATACGGCTCGCAGCACCACTCGCAGGAACAAATTTCAGCACGGTATGTCCTTCGTCTAGGTAATTCTGCCATGCTTTCACGTAGGCATCAATTTCCTTTTCTGAGGGGGTGAGCACTCCATTTCCGACAGAAGCAGCGGAAACAATGTCTAATTCAGGAAAACCAGTTGCAAAAGACTGGAGTTGTTTTTCGGCTTTCTCTACAGAAATGCCATGTGCCTCTAATTGGGCAAGATCAGATGGTGTAAACATGGTACTTTTCTAATTTACTAATTACATTACAAAGGTAGTGAAATTTTATAAATTAACAATATACCACTCACTTTTTTTTGTAGATTATGATATATTTTGACTAAATAGTCAAATATATTTGTTTATATCATTTTTTTTTCGTACCTTTGCGCGTTATTATGCAGTAGTTTGCAAAATTGGAAAGATAATAGTACAAACATGAAGAATATAGCATTTATAGTAAATCCCATATCGGGAACAAAGGCGAAAAATCGCGTAGGTAAATTGATTCGTGAGTTATTGGATTTGCAGCAGTTTTCTCCTACGGTAGTAGTTACCGAATATGCAGGACATGCCACTCAATTGGCTCGCCAATTTGCCTTGGAAGGTTACTATGCAGTGGTGGCAGTAGGCGGAGATGGCACTGTGAATGAAGTAGCTACAGGTCTTATTGATTCAAACACAGCTCTCGGCATCGTGCCTAACGGAAGTGGCAATGGCTTTGCACGTCATTTGGACATCTCTACTCGTATGAATCGTGCGATTGAAATGCTGAACAGGAGCGAAGTCATCAATGTGGACTACGGATTGGTAAATGACATTCCATTCTTCTCCACTTGCGGAGTAGGGTTTGATGCAGTTGTGGCACAAGATTTCTCAGATAGCAATCGCGGATTCAAAGGTTATGTACAAAGCATTTTCAAAGATTTATTTCAATACAAACCAGAGACTTATCACTTATTAGGCGAAGGTATAGACCAAACCACCACAGCGTTTTTGGTAAGCTTCGCCAATGCTGGGCAATGGGGCTACGACGCCTATATTGCTCCTAAAGCTAGTGTACAAGATGGTTGGCTCGACGTTGCGATTGTCAGCGAGTTTCCAATGACAGCAGCAGCGGGATTGGCATTAAGCTTATTCACGAAGAATATTGATGAGAAGCTGCACATGAATACAATTCGTACCAAGGAATTAACTTTAAGACGCGAGAGTGAAGGGCCAATGCATATTGACGGCACGCCCATGACAATGCCTGCAGAGTTGCATGTGAAAATCGTAGAAGAAGGATTGCAAGTATTAGTAAAAAAAAGATTTTAAACCATTATGACCATAAAAATTATCAATAAGAGCAATAATCCATTGCCACGCTATGAGAGCGCACAGGCAGCAGGAATGGATATTCGTTGCCATTTGGCTGGATCAATCACTTTGCAACCTCTTGAGCGCAAACTATTGCCAACTGGTTTGTATATTGAGCTACCTATTGGTTATGAAGCGCAAATTCGTCCTCGCAGCGGTTTAGCGTTAAAGCGTGGCTTGACCGTACTGAACACTCCTGGCACGATAGATGCTGACTACCGTGGTGAGATTAGTGTGATACTAATCAATCTGAGCAACGAGCCACAGACAATCGAACCAGGAGAACGCATCTGCCAAATGGTAATTGCCAAACATGAGCAACCTAAAATGCTAGAAGTCGAAGTGCTCGGCGAGACAGAACGTGGCGCAGGAGGATTTGGGCATAGTGGAAGTCATTGATAATTATTAATTTTGAAATTTACAGTCAGGATATTGCTAATAGGCTGGGTGTTGTTCGCAGGAGCAACGCTAGGTAATGTATATGCCAAGCCAGCCGAGAAGGACACGCTCACAATCGAAGAACAACAGCAATTCTTATACTATTTCTACGAAGTTCAACGACTCATACAAAAAGAAGATATCCTTCCCGCATGGGAGGTATTGCAATTTTGCTACGCATTAAATCCCCAGGATGCAACCGTCAATAACTACATGGGTGTATTTCTAGACGCGTTTGACAGAAAAGATAAAGCCATAAGTTATTTTCGCAAAGCCTTTGAGTTAGCGCCCAACGAATATTGGTATCAGTACACGCTGTACCTGCTCAATAGCAAGGATAAAAAGCAGCACAAAGAAGCTATTCGCAATCTAGAAAGAGTGGCTAATAACCAGATTAAAGATGAGAATGTGCAAGACATGCTGCAGAAAGCATACGCGCACGTCGGAGATTACAAAAAAGCATTACTCATACAAGATCGACTAGACTCTATCGTAGGTTATAATGCAATGAGTGCTATGCAACGTTATCGCTTGAATGCATTGATGAAAAACAGCAAGCAAGCTATCTATGAAGTAGAACGCTACTTAGAAGAGGATCCTGATAATGTGCAGTTTCTGGTGTTTCGAGCCCAATTGTACGAACAAACGCATCAGCCAGCCGAAAAAATGATTGAAGCTTATAATGCGTTGCTGCGTTATGACTCACGTAATTTAATGATAATGAATAATTTGGCATGGAACTTATGCATATCGGATAGAGATTTAGATAGAGCAGAACAACTATCGCGTACCACAATCATGCAAGAACCTAGTAACCCCATATATTTGGACACTTATGCATGGATTATGTATAAGAAAGGGGATTATCAATCGGCTTTTTTTTATATTCAACGTGCTTTAGAGTACACCACACCTGAAAGTAAAGCAGAAATAACCGAACACTACAAAGCCATCTTGAAGAAACTGAAATTATGAACCGACTAATTCCTATCATAGCATTGTGTAGTTTGTTGTTGTGTTCGTGTAGCACCCAGCGTCATGCTGAACCTAGACGTTATCACACATTAAGCCAAAAAGCCAACACAAAATTGCAGTTTGACCAACACCAATATACTATGGGTAGTACCATACAGCTGTGGCATAATGAACTGATTGTATTGTCGTTGCAACCGATGTTAGGAATAGAGATGATACGTATAGAAGCCACTATAGATAGCGTTTGGGTATTTGATAAGATGAATCGCCGTTACACCACATTGGCATACAATGATTTTGCCAAACAAATCACGCCATCACCATCATACAAACTGATACAGGATTTTATTACTACCCCTCTCGCACCTAAAGCAGCAACCAAAAACCAATTGCATTTCACGGTGGGAGGGCATAAGATAACACTCGAATGTACTTTCTCACAACGAGAATACAACACACTCAAAACTACCAAAAGATTAGATACGAACAAATACAAACGCGTTTCACTACGCGAAGTACTGCCCTTATGAAACGATTGATTATTCTACATATCGGTTTGCTACTAACACTAATGCTACCAGCGCAAAGCGTCAAAGAACTACAAAAGCAACAGCGCGAACTGCAACAGCAATTAGAGCAAACAAGCAAAATGCTCAAGCAGACCAAACAAAATGAAACTGCTACCGAAAACAAGCTCAATTTGCTAAACAACGACATTAAAACGCGCAAAAAACTAATCCACTCTATTCAGTCAGAGATTACTGGATTGAACGGAGAGATGGGACAATTGCGCACCAAACGTGCAGATTTACAACAGCAGTTAGAAGAATGCAAAGCAGATTATGCACGATTAGTACGCGAAACGCATTATGCAGATATTCAGCAATCTCCATTATACTTCTTACTTTCGGCAGACAATTTTCAGCAGTTGATGCGACGCATCCGCTATATGCAAGAGTTTGCTGAATTTCGCAAAGAGCAAGTACGGCAAATAGAAAACTTACAAACTGAGATTGACATCCAAAACAATCTATTAGAGCAACGACGCAACGATCGCACCACTGCGCTCAAAAAACAAAAACGCGAACAAGAACGTTTGACTAGCGACGAACGTAAACAAAAGAACATGTTGCAATCACTCAAGAAAAAAGAAAAAGAACTACTTGCCAAACAAAAAGAACAACAAAAGAAAGCAGATGCGCTCAACAAGAAAATAGAAGAGTTGATTGCCAAGCAAGTACGCAGTACCACCACACTAACCAAAGAGCAACAACTCATTGCAGGTGGCTTCGAGGCCAACCAAGGTCGTATGCCATGGCCCGTAGAGAAAGGATATATCAGTGGCTATTTCGGCAAACACAAACATCCTGTACATGAGCATGTTACGATCGACAACAAGGGCATTTATCTACAAACGGTCAGTGGAGCTGCTGCACGAGCAATCTATGAAGGTGAAGTAACATGGTGTGCACAAATGAACGGCAATTATGCAGTGATCATCCAACATGGTAATTACCGCACCGTATATTCACCTCTCAAATCAATAAATGTGAAACAAGGTGACAAGGTCACTGCCAAACAATCTATTGGTACCATCTACACCGATAGCAGCGAAGACAACAAAACGGAACTATATTTTCAATTATACAAAGACCGCTCTATACTCAACCCTAGTTTATGGTTGGCGCAATAAAGCAACATTAATAAAATATATTTGCTTATGAAAACTACAAAAATACTGAGTTTATTGTGCATTATTTTGCTGATAAGCAGCTGCAAACAAAACGATTGGCTTGATTGGAAAGCACAAAACGAACTATGGCTCATTCAAAATGCTCAGCAAGAGGGAGTCATCACCACTCCTACTGGATTGCAATACAAGTGTATTGAACCAGGAGAACCTAATTTTGCTCGCCCAGATGATGCCAAGATGGTAACTATCAGTTATGCAGGCAAACTCATCAATGGTTATGAGTTTGATACCAACGAGAATTACGAAAGTTATGTCAGCAGTTTTGTCCCTGGTTTTAGCGAAGGACTGAAAAAAATGGAGCAATTCGGTACGTACGAGTTGTATATCCCATACGATTTGGGTTATGGCGAAGATGGAGCTGGCACCGAAGGCACAAGCAGCCATATTCCTCCCTACTCTACGCTGATTTTCAGAGTGGAATTGCATAAAGTCAATTGATGAAACGTTATAGCATCATATTGCTTATTGCGTGTCTTAGCATCGGCTGTGAGGATACCAATTTTCGTTCTTCTGTGCCCCATGTACCTGTCAGTTATACCCTATACATTACAAGCGAACATCCGCATTTCATTGTGGACAACGGCTTTCAGACAATGACCATCACTAAGTCTAAATTCGAACGCGAATACTTGGGATACGCGGGCTTGTTAATTTGGGTGGGTATGGATGGACATTACCACGCAGCCGACCTATGTTGTCCTCATTGCCTCAAGAGCAGCAAGCCCGTAGCTATAGATGGACTTTGTGCAGTATGTCCTATCTGCGAAGAATCCTTCGATCTCTCTTACGGATATGCAGTACCCACCAAAGGGGTGACCAAAGAACCGCTACGCAAGTATCAAGCACTCACGCAACAAACAGCCACAGGATTAACTCTACGTATTACTCACTAAACCTACACCTATTATGCTCTCTATCTACAATGCATCGGCAGGAAGCGGTAAAACCTTTACCCTTACACGCGAGTACTTGCGTATGTTGCTATGCGACGAACAGCCATCTGATGACAAACGACTTCCCCATAGTCGCATCTTAGCTGTTACTTTCACCAAGAAAGCAACAGCCGAGATGAAAGAGCGTATTCTGAAAGAATTGCACCTCATCTCGGTCAATCCGAACAAATCATCACACGCAGCAGCAATCATCCAACAATCCAGCAAGCCACTCAATCCACAGATATTGCAGCAGCGAGCACAAAAACTATTAATTGGTATTCTGCAAGACTATTCTCGCTTCTCAGTTTCAACCATTGACGGATTTTTCCAACAGGTGATTCGTACCTTTGCTCGTGAACTTGGATTATCTGCCACCTACGACCTATCGTTGGACGGCGAGGAGATGATTCAAGAGGCTGTAGATGAACTATTTAAGCGCATCAAAGAAGACAAGAAAGAGGACAAAGAACTCATTGATTGGATGGTAGATTTTATTCACCAGAATATCAACGAGAACCATCAATGGAATCCGAGCGGCACCATCAAACTCTTTTCTACCCAATTGCTTAAGGAGCAACTCATACGCCGTATGAGCGAATTGCAGCAAATTTTTGCGGACAAGAGTTTCATGCGCAACTATCGTACCGAACTCCAACAAATATGCGCTACCAAAGAGCAGCAAGTAGCACAACTGCTTTCACAAGCTTTGACCATCTTCGCCACCGAACAAGGATGGCAAGATAAGGTAGTCAAAGCTTTCCAGAAAACACCTGAAGATTGGCTGCGAGGCAACATGGGCAAGACCTTCTTCAATGTAATCGACAAACCCACGTGCATTTTCACTAAAGCCAAAACTACCCAGTCGCAACAGGATATACTACTCGGTATCTACAAATCACAATTGGAACCCATCTTCCAAAACCTACTTCATATATGCACTGGCATAGACGCTCAAGACTATGTTACGGCAAAAGAGGTACTACCTCATCTATACACATTAGGTATTTTGCAAGATGTAGCGAAGCAAATCGACGATACCAATCGACATATCGGACGCTTACCTATCTCCGAAACCAATCTATTGGTCAATCAAATCATTGATGGGCAAGATGCACCATTTATCTATGAGCGATTCGGACAGTATTTTCGACACTACATGATTGACGAATTTCAAGATACCAGTGCCTTGCAATGGGAGAATTTTGCGCCACTTCTCCACGAGAGCGAAAGTTATCAAGCCGACAACCTGATTGTTGGAGATCTCAAGCAAAGTATCTATCGCTTTCGTAACTCCGATTGGAGTCTGCTCAAGCAAATCCCAGGGCAATTTCCAAATCATCATAGCCACAGCATGCCTAATAACTGGCGCACTGCACCTGTCATCATACAGGAGAATGAGCGACTCATACAGGCATTCAGTCAGCATGTTGCACAAAATATTTGCGAGAAATACGAACAAGAAGATTTAGGCAATGATATCCTCTATATCTTCGATCCCCGTACTACTCACCAAGAGCCTGCTCATACCGATCCAGGATATTTCCACTTGCAGTTCTTCGAAGGAAATGATGCGGCAGAACAAACCCTCGACAATCTACATATCCAATTGCAAGCATTACGCAACGAGGGCATTGACCTAAAGCGAGTTACGCTATTAGTCCGCTACGCTAACGAGGCTGCATGCTTAGCCAAATTCCTCATTGAGAGGGGATATAACGTACAGTCATCTGAAGGTTTGAAGATTGGCTCTCATCCTACGATAGGCCTCATCATCAGCTTACTCCAACAAGAGAAAGACAACTTCGACCCCATCCAAGAAAAATTTATACAACAGACTTTTGGAGAGCTCACTGATGCGCAAAAAGCGTGCATCAGCCAAGCCCAACAATTGCCACTTTATGAGCAAGTTCAGCAACTGATTGACTGCCTGCAAATCGCCCAACAAGAAGGCATCACACCCTATCTCACCGCTTTGCAAGACACTATATATCAGTTCACTAAGAACCGAGTAGCAGACCGAAAAGCATTCCTTAACTATTGGGAACGCAAAGGCAAAAATAAGACAATCGCTGCGCCACAAACTGCTGATGCAATTCGCATTATGACCATTCATAGCAGTAAAGGGTTGGAATTCGACATCGTTTTCATACCATTTTTTTCGTGGGAACTCACCCACACACATCAAAACGATATTCTTTGGTGCGTGCCCAAAACTCCACCGTTCAACCAACTACCTTTGGTGGCTGTACATCCGTCGAAAGCCCTGCTGCAATCGCATTTCCGCAACGAATACATCCAAGAGCAAATCGCACAATCAATTGATAATCTCAACCTTACATACGTTGCCATTACGCGCCCTAAATATCGTTTATACATCTACGGACAACTCAAACGAGGCACTATCGGTAGCGTAGGTGCCGAGGTTTATTCGCTCTACAAGCATCTGCTCAACGA
Source organism: uncultured Bacteroidales bacterium (assembly GCA_945921355.1). Classification (GTDB taxonomy): domain Bacteria; phylum Bacteroidota; class Bacteroidia; order Bacteroidales; family Paludibacteraceae; genus Colicola. The sequence continues at coordinate 4,665 of CAMEKM010000038.1, read as the reverse complement.
CCAACTCACCTATTGCGTTCCTGCTGAAGGCAAACCTATGCCTTTGCCCGATCTCGAAGAAGATACGATGCGTACACATATGGCTCAATACATCTCCCAACCCATCAACGGTCGCCTTACGCTACGCAGCAGAGCAGAAGATGATTTCGCACAAGACACCCCACTGGCAACAATAGACCTTGGCATATTAATGCACCTTTGGCTCTCGCATATCCGCATATGGGATGATGCTGAACCTGCACTCAACAAACTCATTCGAGAGGGACAAGTCACTCAGCAGCAAGCCATTGAAATGCGCCAACAGTTCGCATCGCTTCAATCACTCATTCAACGCGAAAATCATGATGATTGGTTCACCAATCAATACCGCATACTCGCCGAACAAGATATTATCACCCCTTCGGGCAATATGCAACGCCCTGACCGTGTGATGATTAGCGAAAAGCATGCCATCGTCATCGACTATAAGTTCGGGCACGAAAAACGTTTATCCCACCTCGAACAGGTGCGCGACTACATGTCATTACTCCGCCAAATGGGCTACACCACCGAGGGCTACATCATCTACAACGCATTACAAACTATTCACTCCATACAATGATAACAACCGAGCAAGTAATATCCATTGGCCGCATCACCCGCACACACGGTAAACGTGGTGAAATTCAATGCCTTACCACCAACGAATATTGGGACAATGCAGAGGCAATCTTCCTCATCCTCAACATCGACAATATCCTTGTTCCTTTCCGTGTACTTGACTGGCGCGGCAAAGGCAGCGACTCACTCATCTTCCAACTCGATCGTATCAACGACGAGCAATCAGCGCAGCAACTCATTGGTTGCCAAGCCTATATGCTTGCATCCGACCTCAACGAAGACGACGAGCCCCTGCCTACGTGGCAGAGTCTCACAGGCTATCGCGTACTCGATACCGACCAAGGTGAACTCGGCACCATCATTCACGTAGATGAAACCACCATCAACACACTCATCACACTTGACAACGACCAACTTATCCCACTCCACGAGGATTTTATCATCGACATCGATCAAGAAAACAAACTACTAACTATCTGCTTACCCTTTATCTTTCACGCACAATAGACGCACTATTCACGCACAATACACGCACAATACACGCACAATACACGCACTATTCGTTACCCATCTATTAGCAATGCAAAAGACAACGATACAAGAAATGAACCGCCTCACTCCAGAGGCATTCCACGAAGCAACAAAAGTCCCCCTCATCGTGGTACTCGATAATGTCCGCAGCCAGCACAATATCGGGGCTGTCTTCCGCACGGCAGACGCATTTTGTTTGCAAGGCGTATGGCTATGTGGAATATGTTGCTGCCCACCCAATAGCGAGATTCACAAGACTGCCCTTGGCGCAGAACTCACCGTTGATTGGCGCTATTTCGAGCAAACGCTTGATGCAGTTCGTGCCCTCCAAGCCGACGGCTACACTGTCTATGCCATCGAGCAAGCACATGGTGCTACCATGCTTAGCGACCTGCAACTCCCTCGTAATCAAAAGACTGCTATCATTATGGGGCACGAGGTCTTTGGTGTACAACAAGAAGTTGTGGACGCTGCTGATGGGTGTATTGAGATTCCACAGTATGGCACCAAGCACTCGCTCAATGTCAGCGTCACCGCAGGAATCGTAATGTACCAACTCAGCAATATGTTAAGATAATTCATAACTCATAATTCAAAATTAATAATTCAAAATTAATATCGCTTCTTGCTCCTGCCCGCGACTTAGAGGTAGGTATCGCAGCCATTCAAGCGGGTGCAGATGCAGTGTACATCGGTGCGCCTGAGTTTGGTGCGCGCCAAGCGGCTGGCAACTCCTTGAAAGACATCGCCGAGTTGGTCAAATACGCCCATCGCTTTGGTGCTCAGGTACTTGTCACGCTCAATACCCTACTCCATGACGACGAATATCTTCGCGCGTGCGCGCTCGCGCACGATTTATATAAGGTAGGAGTGGATGCACTCATCATCCAAGATCTCAACCTCCTCAACTACGACCTTCCCCCCATCCGCTTGCATGCCTCTACGCAATGCGACAATCGCACAGCAGAGCAAATCATTCATCTCCAGCAACTTGGCTTCCGTCGTGCAGTACTCGCCCGCGAACTATCTCTCCGAGAGATACAAGAAATCAACAACGCAATCTTAATTCAAAATTCAAAATTCAAAATTGAACTCGAAGCCTTCGTCCACGGTGCACTATGCGTGAGCTATAGCGGTCGCTGCTACCTATCCGAGGTGCTCATGAACCGCAGTGCCAACCGCGGTTGTTGCGCACAACCTTGCCGCCAACGCTATGACCTGCTTGACAAAGATGGCAATGAGATATTAGATAACTACGGACAACCTATCCACCAGCGTTACCTACTCTCGCTCCAAGATATGGACCGCAGCCTCCACCTCGCAGAAATGATTGAGGCAGGTGTAACCACCTTCAAGATCGAAGGTCGATTAAAAGACCGCGACTATGTCACCAATATTGTGGCATACTATCGCCAACTACTTGATCAACTGATAGATAGCCATCCCGCATTAGCACATGCTTCTACCCGCTCTGTCTATCAATATAGTTTCACACCTAACCCCACCAAGACTTTCCATCGCGGTGCAACCGACTATTTCTTGCATGGTCGAACACCCCATATGGCGAATTGGCAGACCCCTAAATCCACGGGCGAAGAGATTGGCAAAGTCATTGGCATCAAGCATAATGCTATCCGTGTTCAACTGCTCCCAAATATCACATTGCATAATGGCGATGGTATCTGCTACGAAGATCAGGGTTTCGCTATCAACCGTATAGAGGATGATTGGATCTATCCCAACAACCAATATCCAATAACCAATAACCAATATCCATTAGCAAAGCGTCCATTAACCAATAGCCCAACGGGCGTCCAATTACCCAAGGTAGGAACTACCTTATTCCGCAATCTCGACAACGAATTTATACGTTCGCTTCGGGCAGAACGCCGTATGCCTGTAGATATTCGTTTTGAGATAATACCAGAGGGCTATCGCCTTACTATTGGAGAAGACACAGCTAATTTTGTAGCAGAGCACCAATCTGCCAACAACACCAGTCGTGCATTACAGACGATCATTCAGCAGCTTAGCAAACTCGGAGATACTGACTATATCGCCCAAGACATCCAAGTCTTTGACTATGACCAACTATGCTCCGACTCCTTCCCATATTTCATCCCAACCAGCCAACTCAATCAATGGCGCAGAGAGCTCATTACGTCCATTAGCCCAACGGGCGTCCAATACCCATTAGCGAAGCGTCCATTACCCAATAGCCCAACGGGCGTCCAATACCCATTAGGCGGTACGCCGTCCCATAGCGAAGCGTCCTATCCTCTCATGACCTGCAAATACTGCATACTCCACGAGTTAGGTCGCTGTAGAAAAGTCCATCCTATACCCAATGACCCTCGCTACCTCCGGTTGCAAAACGGCACCCTCCTCTCCCTCGAGTTCGACTGCAAAAACTGCGAAATGCGCATCTCTAAACACTAAACTCTAAACACTAAACACAATTATGGCTGCACATCAAGTAAATATTTATTTCTGGCTCATTGACACCATTGCTTCTGGTCGCCTCACCCGCGACGACATCAATCGTCGTTGGGCACATTGCCGCTACAACGATACTCACGAAGACGAGTTTCCTGAGCGCAAGTTTCACCGCTACAAAGAGGAGATCCAGGAGATTTTCGATGTAGAAATCCGTTGTACAAGAAACAATGGCAACTACTACTATATTGATAACAAAGACGATATTTCGGGTGGTTTCACCCGCAAGTGGTTGCTCAACGCGATGGCTGTGCATTCCATGATGGACCAGGCACAGGATATCAACGATAGTATTCTCTACGAAGATATCCCAGAGGGGGCGCAGTACCTCAGTTTGATTGTAGATGCTATTAAGCAGCGCAATCGGCTCCGTTTCACGTATCATAGTTTCAACCGTCAGGAGCAATACGAACTCACACTTGCACCTTATTGCCTAAAAGTGTTCAAACAGCGTTGGTATGTAGCGGGGTGCCCATCCACTCATCCTAATGAAATCCGCGTCTATGCTTTGGATCGCGTACAAGATATGCGTCCTACTACCGAGAGTTTTGAATATCCCAAGAACTTTAGTGCCAAACAATTCTTTGCGCCTTACTATGGTGTATTCCGCAATCAAGAGCCCACCAAAGTGATTATTGAAGCCACACCTCAATCTGCTCAATTTCTCCGATTGTTGCCATTGCACGAATCACAAAAAGAGGTGAAGCATTTTCATGGCAACACATTTTTTGAGTATTTTATCGCTCCTACACTGGATTTCATTCAAGAATTACGTACCCACGGCACGGATATCCGTGTACGCGAACCAGAAACTCTAGTTCAGATTTTCCGCGAAGAAGCCCAAAAAGCCTACGAAATGTACTGTCAATAGCCAATAGCCCATAACCAATAGCGCCATCGGCGCGTCCCATAGCCCAAAGGGCGTCCACTAAACAAAAAAAATGCACTTTTCTCAAAAAAAGTGCATTTTTTTGCACTTTTTTTGTATTTTTTCTTTCAAACTGACAAGTTTTAGCAGTTTGAAGCAGTAATTTTGCA
>CAMEKM010000037.1 GCA_945921355.1 uncultured Bacteroidales bacterium | reverse complement strand
GCGTTGCGCTCAGCAAACGAACGTACCGTTGCATTATGCGACAAAATATCAGGAAGATAACGCTTGCGACCGAAAAGTGTCACAGCATACCCTTGCTCGCGAGCAAGTTGTTTTTGACGTTCGATATAATCAATCACTCCAGGAAATGCCGCAAAATAGCCATCAATGAGGGCTTTAGCTTCAGCGCGCGAACAATCCAATTGCTGCGCCAAACCGAAAGCCGAGATTCCATAGATAATACCAAAATTAGCAGTCTTCGCTTGACGACGTTGGTCTTTAGTCACCTGCTCAATAGGCACATTGAATATCTTAGCCGCTGTAGCCGCATGAATATCTTGCCCCGAACGGAATGCCTCCACCAGATGAGGGTCTTGCGAGAAATGTGCCATCAATCGTAGCTCTATCTGCGAATAATCAGCAGAAAGGAACATACACCCTTCATCTGGTATTACCGCTTGACGAATCAGTTGCCCACGTTCACTTCGAATAGGCAAGTTCTGTAGGTTAGGGTTAGAGGAAGACAGACGCCCAGTTGCAGTAACCGTCTGATTATAGGTAGTATGAATCTTCCCCGTTTCGGGATTGATATAGGTGGGCAATGCCGAAATATAGGTAGAAATCAGTTTCTTAAGTTCGCGATAAGCAAGAATCATCCCCACTACAGGGTGCTTGGGCTTGAGCGCAAGCAACACCTCCTCCGAAGTGGAATACTGACCTGTCTTCGACTTTTTGGCTTTGGCATCCAATTTCAGTTGGTCAAAAAGCACCTCACCCACCTGCTTGGGAGAATTGATATTAAAAGTCGTTTCCGCAGCAGTATATATCTGTTGCTCCAGCACCTGCAACTCATCGTTGAGTTGAATCTCTGCCTGCTTGAGCATATCAACATCGATACGTACACCTGCCTGCTCCATTTCACGAAGGATGGCCGAAAGTGGTAGTTCCACCTCTTGATAGAGATTCCAAAGAGAAGTATCTGCCTTCAGCATTTCCCATTGGATAGGTTGCAACGGATTATATGCCACTTCGGGATTAAGCAGATAACTTACCAAACGTCCCTCCAACGACTCTTGGCGGTCTTCATCAACCTTCTGTATCCCTTCAGTATTCTTTTGGAGCGGTAACGATGGTGTTATATCGGGTTCGATTGCTGCAAACAAGTCTAATGTAGCCTCTTGTGGCTTTGCTTTTTTAGTGAGTTTAGACGACACTTGATTATTTTCCACCAATATTGGAGCTTGCTTGAGAAGCGAATTGAATTCCAACTCACGATAAAGCGGAGCAAGTTGTTCCCAATCACGCTCTTGATAAACCAGCGATTGGGCATCAAATTCGATGGGCACATCAGTCTTGATAGTAGCCAAAAAGCGAGAGAAACGAATTTCCTCCACTTGTTCTTGTACTTTGCGCTGAAGAGCACCCTTCAGTTGATCCGTACTATCCAGTAGATTATCAATCGAACCAAATTGCTGTAGCAGTTGGATAGCGGTTTTCTCCCCTACCCCTTTGCAACCGGGGATATTATCGCTACTATCACCCATTAAGCCCAATAAATCAATGACTTGCAATTGGTTTTGCAAGCCGTATTTCTCACACACCTCTTGGGGACCTAATTTTTCAAAACCTCCTGTATGGCGAGGACGATACATGAAAATATGTTCAGTAACGAGTTGACCATAGTCCTTGTCTGGAGTAGCCATATACACTTCGAAGCCCTCTTTTTCAGCCTTATGCGCTATCGTACCTATCACATCATCCGCCTCATAACCAGCCACTTCCAAGACTGGCACATTCATTGCTTTCAAAATCTGCTTAATTCGAGGAACAGCCCAACGTATATCTTCTGGCGTTTCTTGACGTTGCGCCTTATATTGCTCAAAAGCTTCATGGCGAAAAGTTGGACCAGAAGGATCAAAAGCAACCGCAATATGACTAGGTTGCAAACGTTTAAGCAAATCTTCAAATGTAACGACAAAACCAAAGATAGCCGAGGTATTTTCCCCACGCGAGTTCATACGCGGTGCACGAATGAAAGCATAATAAGCGCGATATATCATCGCATATGCATCAATGAGAAGGAGAGTTTTCATAATTTTGAATTATGAATTAAGAATTTTGAATTACCAATCTATTGGAGTTTGTCCGTGTTGCTGAAGATAGTGGTTGGCTTGGGAGAAGTGTCCACAACCAATGAAGCCGCGATATGCACTCAACGGACTTGGGTGAACAGCTGTTAGCACCAAGTGACGTCTTCGATCTATAAATTGTCCTTTACGCTGTGCATAACTTCCCCAAAGCATAAAAACGATATTTTCACGCTGATTATTAAGTGCTTGTATCGCAGCATCCGTGAGTTCTTCCCACCCTTTACCTTGGTGACTACCTGCGCGATGCGCCTCTACTGTCAGGGTTGCATTCAGCAGCAGCACCCCTTGTTCTGCCCAATGGGTAAGATTACCCGAAGTTGGGATAGGCTTACCTAAATCACGGTTAATTTCCTTATATATATTCTCCAATGAAGGAGGAATACGCACTCCATCCTGTACCGAAAAACACAAACCATGCGCTTGATTAACATCATGGTATGGATCTTGACCAATAATCACCACACGCACTTTGTCAAAGGGACAAAGGTCAAAGGCGCGAAAAATCTGCCCTGCTGGAGGAAAACATTGCGTAGTACGATAAGCATGGCGCACAAAATCAGTCAGCAACTCGAAGTAGGGTTTATCAAATTCGGGTTGTAAGACTTGTCGCCAGCTCTCGTCAATACGCACGTTCATATCGCTATGCGGCATGCCGCAGTAATTACAAAAATTCTAAAGGTTTGTAAGAGTTCTCAAGGTTAATCCATCAGGACAAGCATGGCATCACCATAATCACCAAAACGATATCCCGTTTTGACAGCTTCGTGATATGCTTTCATCACCACATCTACACCACCAAAAGTGGCGACCATAATCAGTTGGGTAGAAAGTGGCATATAGAAATTTACGAAGAATGCATTCGCCACCGTGAAATCGTATGGAGGATAGATAAACTTATTAGTCCACCCCTCGTATGCTTTAATCTGTCCATTGGTACCCACCACATGTTCCAACGCACGCATTACTTCCGTACCGATAGCACATATCCGACGATTGTTTTGCTGAGCTTTATTTACCGCATTAACCACGTTTTGAGGTATTGAAATCTGTTCGCTATCTACTTTATGCTTTGATAAATCCTCAACATCCACCGACTTAAAGTTACCCAAACCTACATGAGAAGTTAGCGTATAAGTTTCTACACCGCGAATTTCAAGACGTTTGAGAAGATTCTTGGAAAAGTGCATACCCGCTGCTGGTGCTGCCACAGCACCAATCTTGTCAGCAAATACGGTTTGATAGCGTTCGTTATCCATTTCATTCACTGGCAAATCTTCAAAAACCGCTTCATATTGCTCTAAGGTTTCCTCTGTCATTGGACGACGTATGTATTTAGGCAGCGGTGCGTTACCCATAGAGTAAAGGTGCTGCACAAACTCATCGCCCTCATAATCAGTCAAAAAACGCAATGTTCGTCCACGAGAAGTTGTATTATCAATTACTTCTGCAATAATAGTGGCATCCTCATCAAAAAACAACTTATTGCCAATACGAATTTTACGAGCAGGATCAACAAGTACATCCCAATAGCGATTTTCATGACTTAATTCTCGCAACAAAAACACTTCAATATTGGCAAGTGTTTTTTCTTTTTGAGCATATAATCGAGCTGGGAACACCTTGGTATCATTAGCTATCAGAATATCATCTTCTTCAAAATATGATGCCAAATCGTTCATCATTTTATGCTCAATCTGACCCGTTTTTGCATGAAGAACAAGCAAGCGAGCTTCATCACGAAAACGACTTGGAAACTGAGCAATCTGCTCCTCTGGTAATTTGAATTTGAAGTTACTTAATTTCATTATCTATCAAATTAGTAAATTGTTCGAATGTGATACAATCCTCAATACGAATATCTCCTACTCGAGTACGGCGCAACGCAATCAAATGCGCGCCACTATTAAGACGCTGACCAATATCACGCGCCAAAGCACGAATATACGTCCCCTTTGAACAAACAATACGCAACACCAATTGCATTGCGGATTGATCAAAGTTCAAAATCTCTATCTCATCTATCACCAATAATTTGGCCTTCAGCTCTACCGCTTCTCCCTGACGCGCCAACTTGTAAGCTCGTTTGCCATCCACTTTAACCGCAGAGAATATCGGAGGCACCTGCCATTGCTTCCCCTCGAAAGTAGGGATTATCTCATCTATCAATGCACGCGTAATATGGACAGTTGGATAGGTAGCGTCTATTTCCTTTTCTAAGTCAAAACTCGGAGTAGTCGCCCCCAATTGCAATGTAGCCACATATTCCTTTTGATGTGCTTGCAGTTGATCTATTAGTTTAGTTTTCTTGCCCGTACAAACCACCACCACACCAGTAGCCAAGGGGTCAAGTGTACCAGAATGACCCACCTTCAACTTTTTTACACCCAGTTTTTTACACAACAACCAACGGGCTTTCCCAACCACATCAAAACTAGTCCAACGATATGGTTTATCAAAAGCAATTATCTCCCCCTCAACAAAGTCCATACACAATCGCAAAGATACCTGCAAAGAGGCAATATATTGCAAAGTATATCAATTTCTGACGACGTACTATATCAATCATAAACTTGCACGCCAAACAACCCGAGATGAATGCAGCCAAGAAACCTACTACCATTGGAACAAGTCCCAATGAACTAACTACTTCACCACTCAATATATCCAACAACTCCAGAAATGCTTCTCCTAAAATAGGAATCAAAACCATCAAGAAAGAAAATTTGGTAACACTCTCTTTCTTCACGCCACAAAGCAATCCTGTTGCTATAGTTGTTCCACTGCGACTAAGACCAGGCAACACTGCCATTGCTTGCGCCAATCCGATAATTATCGCATCTTTATAGCCAACCTCATGCCCCATACCTGCACGACGTTTGCTGAGCCACTCGCTGATATAGAGCAAGCAAGCTGTTACACATAAACAGATTCCAACCAGCAACAAACCACTACCAAAAAACGCTTCTACTTGCTCCTTAAAAAACATACCCACCACAAAAACAGGAATCATTGACACAAAAATCATTGCCACATAATTCTTATTTTCGTTCCACTTGAAAGTAGTGAATGTACCCTTAAATAATTGAGCGACCTCTTTCCAGAGAACAACTAATGTTGACAATACGGTAGCTGTATGTACTACAATTGCAAAAGTTAGATTTTCTTCTCCCGCAGTACCCAACAAAGCCTGACCAATCTCAAGATGACCAGACGAAGAAACAGGTAAAAATTCAGTTAGTCCCTGAATAATACCTAACAATAACGCTTCCCACCAACTCATTTTCTGCGAGGTTTATATAATATTGCTACTACCATTACCAGAAATCCAAACAAGGAAATCATTGGGCCTACTGTGATTCGACGAACAGAAAAAATATCAGGATTGTATTCAGTAGCCCCACTTGGCTCTCCTGACATAAGTGCAAATCCAACAACAATCACAACCAAAGCAATTGCGATTAAAACAGCATTTAATTTAGGAATATTAAATTTCATACATCTTACTTGTTTTCATTCGTATGTATCGGTTTGTGGCTGCTAACGAAGCAAAGAAGGTGATAAACCATCCCACAAAAACGACAACACCTACTATAATTGCAATATTTTGTCCTGTTAAAGCAAACAATCTTATACCTAATCTGTCTGCACAATAATAATATGCTGCTCCCAGCATCAACAACGCTATACAAGCGGCCTCAATACCCATCAACATATTTCTGCGAATGAAAGGCCATTTGATTACCCACGGTGTAGCCCCCACCAAACGCATCGTATTAATCAAGAAACGTTTGGAATAAACCTGCAACTGTATGGTATTACTAATCAGTACAAGAGCTATCACCAGTAATGCCAAAGCAATCACTAATAGCACCAACGATGCTTCTTGCAGATTATTGTCTAACTTCTTTACAATATCGGCTTGATAAATCACCTGATCCACATAGGGCAATGCCAACAAATTTTGCTCAATTGTAGATATACTATCAATCTGTGCATATTGCGCATGCAATTTTACCTCAAATGCGTCTGTTAAAGGATTATATCCCAAAAACTTTTGAGGATCTTCACCTAAATTATCAATATGCTCCTGCAAGGCATCTTCACGAGAAATATACCGAGCAGTATAAGCATATGGCGCGGCCTGCATCAGACGATCCAAACGTTGTACATCCGCTTGCGATGCAGTATCATTGAGCACTACCGTCAGCACCACACTTTCGCGAACATGGCGCACCAATTCATGCGCGGACATCAGTACCACGCTCTCCAATCCCACCAGAAACAACACCAACGATATAGAAATCGTTGTGGTAAAATACATATTGAAAAGACTTCGACGCTTCATTATATAGCAGAAAGGGCAGGTTTATCAACCTGCCCAACAATAATTCTTAATACTCCCAGAGATCTTGTTCTGCGCTGAGCAACTCCCATTCAATACGTTCTTGTTCTTTCTTTATTTCTTCAGGAGTAGTTGCATACTCAGGTATCAAACGATTATAGATATTGTTTGTACCTACTATATACGATGTATATAACTTCTGCGTGAAGAAATCATCAAAGGTCACACGTTTAGTATCATTCCCTTTAGGCATAACATATTGTTGTGCCATGTATGGGCGGAAAGAATCAAACGGAATCCAAAAAAGTATTTGTTTATACAAGGCAGACATCACAGAAACATTTTCATTTTCAATGTTATCAGCATGCATCGGAGCTATCGACAAGATTTTGGAATACATCCTAGAATAGTGTTTGTCAAAGAACACCACTTCTTGAATCATATACTTCAACTGATTCTTTGCAAAACGAGGAAAAGCTCCTTCATAAAGTTCTACAGACTGTGTAGAATCCAATCGCAGAATGCGCTCATAAGCACGCGTCTCCTCATCTGCATCAAAATCTGTCAAATTTAACACATCCAATAGTGAAAACACTTCAGCTCCCACTCTCTTGGTATCTTCGTTGTAAAATGGTCGTAAATCACCATTTTCATCCTTCGCATATACAGGTAAACTATCGGCTATTGCAAGCAACATCACCTTCAACAACGAATTATAATTTGGATCATTAGTTTGTGGTGTATATAATTGATAATTTTGTTTAAAACGCATATCAATAATACGATATACCACGCGAGACCAAACAATATCATCGGAGCGATGAAAAACACTTACTAATGTATCTGCAGACTCAGACAATTCTTGGGTTTCCAAACGCATCAATCCCATTTCATCAAAAAATGACTTAATCTGGTGTTGAGCTTGGGCAGTAGATACACCCAAAAGCGCAACGATAATAAAAACTAATTTTTTCATAACAATATTTTTATAACTCTATAACAAGACTTTTCAACGATTGTTCTGCACCATCCTGTCCTTTTGCTTTAATGGACATAATAATGATAGTACTACCCAACTGCAATTTGCTAATCGCATCCAACGCACGCTTGTTGAACTGATTACCTTGCACTGATATAGAAGTTCCAGAAGGCAAACGCACTTGAAAACTTACAATTTCAAATTTGGCTTGTACCAAACCATCAGCACCATAAGAAGCGATGAACTTATTATTTGGATTTTTCAATTTGACGAACGATACTTTTCCTTCATCTATCAGCTCACCATCTACTTCAAAATATGCACTTGGTTTTGGCAAATCACGCACACGATATTCTTGCGCGCCCATTGCTAACATGGTACCATTCACATTCGCATATACCTCTATAGTCAATCTATCTGGAGTATTCTTAGGAGGATTGATAATCCACTGACCATCTGCTTGCTTAATCACTTTAGCGTGAGAGCACTTTACTTCCAGCAAGTCCGAACTCACACCTGGCACAGAGATAGAGAATGGATTGGGATGGGTACGATAAATGATGTTTAACTCTGTATTTGAAATGGTAGCAGCAGGTTCGGTCACCATATAATCATCCTCAAATGCCAAATATTGCATCACACCTTGTGGATCCTTATAGCCAATCTGACCTTTTATCTTTTGCGGACCTACATTATTTGCAATCACCTCATATACACCATTGCTATTCAACTTCTGCCCATTTACATAATACTCCAACGCTTGTGTCGAGTCAATGGCAGCAAAAAGTACTTGCGCTGAATACTTTTGACCTTTCATCACATTCTTAGCAGAAGGAATAATGTGCGCGCTAAACTTATTCACACGTAAATCACCCGCATCAGTTTGGGTCAGCAAGTACCGTACTGCACGACCTTCACTGTGACGAATATCATTTTGCAACTTTGTCAACACGGAAATACAAGCACACATTGGCATTTCATGAAACATACTTTCCTCCCAAGTAATGGAATCTCCACTTGTATTCGTTCCACGAGGAGTATGGAAAGTTTGCATAAACTCTCTATCCAACGCAGGACTCTCGCCTGTGATATCTATCATAAAGTCACGATATGCATGTATTTTATCTTTCAACTTCGCTGCATTTCCCTCTTCAATAGCATATTGCTGAGGAACATTCGTATCATCCTGCTTCTTTATCTCATGAAGCGTAGCATTTTTCTTCGCATCAGCACCATCTGCAATGGCAACCATTTCATCTTTGAAATTTTGCACATATTCATAAAAGGCATCCGAAGTTTGCTTTATTTGCATTGCTTTGTCATACCATGCTTGTGTCTTCTCAGCATTTTGACTAAGAGCAGCTTCAAACTGAGCATATGATTCAGCGTTACTTTCTTCCGTCGCACTGATAGTAGCATGCAAACTATCGTCCACAGCTATATATCCATTCAGTATGGCTGCACTGACGTTGAGCGCCAACATGGCGGTCAACACCAAATACATCATACCAATCATCTTTTGTCTCGGGGTTTCCGGACAGTTCGTAGCTCCACCCATACTATATTATAATAAGGTATTACGCGCGCGACGTTATGCCAACGCATTCAACATATTACCATATACTTTGTTCAAATCAGCTACTTGATTAGCCAATTGCTTTGCACCTGCAACATATGCTTCTTGACTCTTCAACGCATTTCCTGCCGCATCAGTCATTTGCTTAACACTATCAGTCAAAGTCTCTACTTGTGCAGTAGCACCCACCACTTTCTCGGTTTGTGCTTTATATGCTTCTACTTGCTTTTGCAGGGTTTGAAGCTGTAGCTCATATACAGCATTGAGACTTGTCAATTGCTTAGCAACACTCGCCACCTTAGTTTCATACTCCTTGGTTCCCTTAGCCACATTTTGCATATCTTCAGTTACTCGCGCATATACAGAACCAAGTGCGTCACTCTTTTCGCTAATGGTCTTTCCTGCACTAACAAACTGCTCCGCGGCATCAGATGCAGCGTCTAATTTACTTGTCAACTTATTTGTAGCTGTTGCTACAGTACTCAACTCGCTCAACTGAACAGCTGTTTTTGCCAAGTCTGCAATACCACCCTTCAAAGACTCTAATTCTTTGTCTGTCAACGCAGGCACATTGGCTTTAGGCGCACCACCTTCGAATGAGCCACCTCCCATCAAGGTTGGTTTAGGACGTGCTTGCATTTCTGCCAACAATCCTGGCTCTGTACCAGGTCCCAACAGTTGTGGAAAAACTTCATGCCAATGAAATTCTGGGTGTGGTTTATCCAAACAACCAATCATAAAAAGCAACGCCTCGGTACACATACCTGCAATCAGCACAGTACTTGCTCCTGGCCAGTGCATAATCTTAAACAATGCACCTACAATCACAACGGCTGCACCAATAGAATACACCATACCTACCGCACGTTTACCTTGGTACGAACCATACCACTCCATAAAGCGGGCCCAGCCCCCTTTTTTATTTGTTGCATTCACCTTACTTGACATAACACTTTTCTCGTTATTAAAAATATAAACTAATACCTAAATACAATCATTAATTACCAATATACGAACGAACACAACGGAAGCCTATATACGAACGGCTCTCATATTGATATTCATACGTACGAACGCCACATTGCAGATAGTAGCTCACATCTTTCCAACTACCACCTTTGACTACCTTGCGCTTCAAAACATCAGGATCATCCTTACGTGCGTTGTAGGTGTACTCTGGGTTCATATCATGTACTTTTGTATTTGCTACGCTCGAATATGCAGAAGCAGTCCATTCCGCCACATTACCAGCCATATCATACAATCCAAAATCATTTGGACTAAATTGCTTAATCGGCATTGTTGAAACACCCAAATCATCATAGTAAGAACCACGATAAGGTTTAAAGTTGGCCATAAAGCAACCTTCTGAATCACGAGCATATTTATCGCCCCATGGATACATAGCCATCTTACGACCACCACGAGCCGCATACTCCCACTCTGCCTCTGTTGGCAAACGATATGCATTGATTGACAAACCACCCACGTTCTTCAGCAGATTTGTACGCCAATAGCAGAAAGCGTTTGCTTGCTCCCAAGTCACACCCACAACAGGATACTCGGCATAACCAGGCATACTGAAATAGCCATGCAATAATGGCTCATTATACGAATTTTGAAAATCTCTTGCCCATACCATAGTGTCTGGATACACGCAGATTATTCCATTAGTCATCGCATCTTTTGGCTCGCGCAAAGGACGCTCTATAGTCTTCGATTGAATGACACCATTCTCCACCCAGAAAGTATCTACGCGAACCATAGATCCCTCTGGATAAGTTCCTGTTGTCACATCAAAACGATTCGCATTCTTCTTAATCTCATCAATATTCAACCAACTGTAGTTGTATCGGAGCATGGTTGTACGAAGCGCACCACGTCCATTGTCATAGAACATAGGAGCCAAAGCCTCTGCTGCAGGATCCTCTGGCACAAAACGATTTTCCCACGGAATTTTCTTCTTCCAGTTGATGCGCACAGGAGTTTCCTCATCTTGCTCATATGCACTTTGCAATGCATACTCACTCTCTTCGCCCTCCACTTCAATGAGCAAAGTATAGGCTATTGAATCGCGCACCCAATTCACGAACTGGCGATACTCGTTGTTTGTAATCTCGCTCTCATCCATCCAAAATGCGTGTACAGTCACCATCACATTGTTGTCGTCTTGACTAAATATCGCAGATTGCGAGTTTGAGCCCATCAAAAACGAACCCTTACGCAAAAACACCATCCCATAAGGATGCGCCTCTTGAAATTGAGAACTCTTTGCTGCTCCTACCAATTCACCTGCAGGAGGATTACATCCTACCATACAGCATACTACAACTAAAATTGGCAATAATTTTAATAGCTTCATATCTAATTGATTTTATAAATATCTTACACTTTTATACTTATTCGTTCGCTTTGGCTTCAGCACGTTAAACCCGTATGCCAAATACAATTCATGCGAACCATAACTCTCTTTCAATAAATTGTTTGCAGGCATCTCATAAGTATAGCCCAACTGCAATCCACTAATGATATCCACTCCCAACAGCACATTCACACTTCCCGCTATCCTGTAGCCCAATCCAAAACGAAAGCGCTCTTTCACTTGAGCCAACATGGTCACATTCAAATCCCAACCCCTAAAATCCGTCTGCAACATGGCACTCGGCATCAACATCCAATCCCTATTCTTCAACCGCCAATTATATCCACCAGCCACATACAACGTCCCTCGCACTCTAATCGACGACTTATCTGACCACTCCAGCGTTGGATTCGTCACGTGACCATAACTCGCACCTGCCCACCAACTCGCCGCTGAATAGTAAACACCTACTCCCAAATCAAACCCCATTCCCGAAGCCCCTTTATCACTTCCTCCAGCCGCATTAGGCACTGCCTCATCACTCCCCACATGGTAATCATCATTACCTTCGCCTAAATCCACACTATCCACCGCAAAACTCAAGTTCAAAAAACCGAACTCAGCACCCACGCTCAAATACCCTTTCCCCAATCGCAACTTGTAAGCATAACCCGCATACAAACTCTGATTCGAGAACAAACCAAATCGGTCATTCACAAAGCGCACACCTGCGCCATGCATCGTTTTCCCAATCGTAAATGGCGAAGAAAACGAAAAATATGTCGTCATCGGAGCATCTTCTATCCCCGTAAAATCCATACGGTGACTACCATAAACCCGCATCAACTCACCATCTCCCACCGCAGCAGGGTTGTAGGTCGCCTGCATAAACATGTATTGCCCTATCAGCGGATCAAACTGCGCCTTCAGCACGCCGACGCACACCAACCAACCAAAACAAAGAACAACACAGCGCTTTAACATACCGCCTTACTTCCTTTTCAACAAAGCATCAATACTCCTCTTCGTCAAAAAAGAAGTCCTCTTTTGTTGGATAATCAGGCCATAAATCTTCTATTGACTCATAAATCTCCTCATCATCCTCTATCTCTTGCAGGTTCTCTATCACCTCTAATGGAGCACCAGTACGCATAGCGTAATCCAACAACTCATCCTTTGTTGCTGGCCAAGGAGCATCCTCCATTTTCGTAGCTAATTCTAAAGTCCAATACATAACTCAAAGGTGCATACTATGCACTATATTACAAAATAGGGCGCAAAAGTAGTAAAAAAATCCCATATATGCAAATTTTTTCTCACTTTTTCGCTATTTTTCCCAAACTATTGGCTCTATTTCCATCTTTTGCCCCACAAATCGAGCCAAAACAAAGCAATAATCGCTCAATCTGTTCACAAAGCATAGTTTCACATCTCCATCACATGCGCCACCCATTGCCACCATCAATCGCTCCAATCTGCGCGCCACTGTACGGCACACATGACACAACGCCACCTGCTCGTTTCCACCCGGCAGCACGAATGCTCTCAGAGGCTCCAACTCCGCGTCCATCTCATCTATCCAGCCCTCCAATCTACCCACATGCTCTGCCTTAAACTCCATGTCCGATCCTGCCAATACTGCCCCTAAATCAAACAACCGATTTTGCACCCAACACAAGTCCTTATCCAGTTTTTCAGCGCCACTTACTCCACTGTTTTTGAGCGAATTACGCAACAAACCGACAAAGCTATTCAACTCATCAGCTGTGCCATAGGCATCCAGTCTCACATCCGCTTTACTCACCCGCTCACCAGTGGCAAGCGAAGTCCTTCCTTTATCACCTGATTTCGTGTAAATTTTCATATATTCATCTTGTAGTTTCTATGCCAATAATGTTTATCAAAAAATACCAATCCCATCCTATACAAATCCATGGTAGTCGTCACCCGTTCATCCGCACAAATCGCCTTCCACGCCTTCTCCATATCCTCATTATAGTGAATATCATCCACCACTACCACACTTTTCTCGTGCACACGCGACGCAAGCGCGTTGAAATAGGTCAATGTCGCTTCATAAGTATGATTAGCATCAATAAATGCTACATCTATCCTCTGCAAACTGTCAACTGTCACCTGTAAACTGTCAACTGTAATCTCCCCCACCACGCATGCTATATTACTCAATCCCAACTTTTTCCAATTCGCCATCGCTATTTCTGCCACTGCGAGACACCCCTCACAGCTTACAATCCTATTCCTGCTATCCATCGCAGCCATATATGCCGTAGTGATACCCAAACTCGTCCCCAGTTCCACAATCGTTAACCCCCTAAACTCTAAACTATAGGCAGTTCCACTGCCGTTCTCTAAACTGTGCGAAGCACCCAGCCAGCCCACCAATCGCGCCAACAACTGCGCATATTTCTTCTCCACCAAACTCCCCTTGGCTATATCACACACCCTTCTCCTCTCTCCGTTTTCACCTTTCAGTTTTCCGCTTCCATAATCCACAAACTCCACCTCACGCGTGTCATGCAGCAACTCACTCCTCAAATCCTCTATCGCTTGCCACGCGTAGTATGCATTCTTATCGCTCATTACCATTCTCACCCACTCAAACAAATAGGGCGAATGCACACCATGTCCACCCGTATTTCGGGCGGTCAGTTGGTGTTTCAACCACGACAACACACGATATAAATACACATTTTTCTGCATAAGGCGTGCAAAAGTACTATTTTTTTTTGATATATGCAAATTTTTCCGTACCTTTGCACCCAATATGGTACTCAATTACATTTGGATAGGACTTATTCTCCTCGCGGTCATCATGGGCTGCGTACAGTTTTTTGCCTTTGGGCAAACGGATATCTTCTCCGCGATTCTCAACTCCACTTTCGCTTCTGCCAAGAACGGTTTTGAGATTTCGTTAGGACTTACGGGCGTGCTCGCCCTCTGGATGGGTATTCTTAATATCGGACAACAAGGTGGCGTAGTCAACACCCTCTCGCGTGGTGTCGCACCTTTCTTCCGCCGCATTTTCCCCGAGATACCCAACAACCACCCTGTCTATGGCACCATGTTCATGAACTTCGCCGCCAACATGCTCGGGCTCGACAATGCCGCCACTCCTATGGGGCTCAAAGCCATGGGCGAACTGCAAACGCTCAACCCCGACCGTTCCAAAGCCTCCAATGCTATGATTATGTTCGTTGTCCTTGGTGCCAGCGGACTAACCATCATACCCACCACCATCATGGCATACCGCGCCCAACTCGGGGCTGCTAACCCTGCGGACATCTTCCTCCCTTTGCTTATTGCCACCTATTTCTCCACGCTCGGCGGACTACTCGCCTGCTGTGCGGCACAAAAAATCAAGATATGGGATAAGGTCGTTATGGGTGTACTGCTTACCCTTACTGCCTTGGTGGTGCTCTTGCTTATCTTGGCACAACGCCTACCCGAAGAAACACTCACCGCTGCATCCTCTCTCATAGCCGCAGTCATTTTGCTTGGAGTTATTTGTTGGTTTATCATACAAGCTGCTATCAAGCGTGTCAATGTCTATGACGCATTTATCGACGGAGCCAAAGATGGTTTCAAGACTGCCATTGGCATCATCCCCTACCTCATCGCTATCCTTGTAGCGGTGGGTATGTTCCGCGCCAGCGGAGCAATGGGAATGCTTGAGCAAGGACTTGCGTACCTCTTCTCGCTGGTGGGCATCAATCCCGACCTCTCCGCAGCCGTTCCTACGGCTATTATGAAGCCGCTTTCTGGTAGTGGCGCACGCGGACTGATGATTGAGGCAATGACCACCCACGGAGCCGACTCGCTTGTTGGTCGTTTGTGTTGCATACTGCAAGGCACCACCGACACCACTTTCTATGTCTTAGCTGTTTATTTTGGTAGCGTGGGTATTAAGAACACCCGCCATGCTGTCGCATGTTGCCTCATCGCCGACCTCATCGGCATCATCGTCGCCTTCACCGTCGCCAACATCTTCTTCGCCTAACCACACTAAACAGTAGCGGCTTTGCCGCGTTCACTAAACACAAATATGATCACCTTCCACTTCGACAACATCTCAACTGCCAACTGTCAATTGTCAACTATCAACTGTCAACTGTCAACTGTCAACTGTCAATTGTCAACTGTCAACTTCCGCAAAGTCGAGCAATGGATCAAGAGCACCGCAGCGCAATATGGCTACTCTGTAGGCGAGCTCAACTATATCTTCTGCGACGACGAGAAGATTCTGTCTGTCAATCGTGAGTTCCTTCAGCACGACTACTATACCGACGTCATCACCTTTGATTATACCACGCACACGCGCGTGAATGGCGATATTTATATTTCTTTGGACACGGTTGCCACCAATGCCGAACAGGTGGGTGTGCCATTTCTTCACGAGTTGCATCGTATTATTATCCACGGCTTGTTGCATCTCACGGGTCAAGCGGATAAAACTCCCGAAACCAAAGCCCAGATGACTGCCAAAGAGGAAGCCGCCCTCCGCCAACTGCATCTGTAACCCTTCTCTTTATCCCGAAGATACCCCGAAGATACCCCGAAGATAGCTCATACATAATCAACGAATATTTCAATAGATTTTATCTATTTTATCAGAATGAATAGGATTGTATGAGCTTGCTCAAAAACAATCATATGCAACCCTCCATGTACCGCGTAGAAGTTTTAAACATTTTTAACATTTCAATTATAACACTATCACACTATAACATCAATTT
>CAMEKM010000036.1 GCA_945921355.1 uncultured Bacteroidales bacterium | reverse complement strand
AAAGTGGCTGCTTCGCATGTAGAAGGAGCCAATGAAGCTAACTGGAAAACACCTGAGCTCATTGATGTGAAGCCAGTTTATACCAAAGAAGACCTCGAGGGTATGGAACACCTCAACTACGCTTCAGGTATCCCACCATTCCTCCGTGGCCCCTATAGCGCGATGTATCCACTCCGCCCTTGGACTATCCGCCAATACGCAGGTTTCTCTACTGCAGAGGAGTCTAACGCGTTCTACCGCCGTAACTTGGCTTCTGGTCAAAAAGGTCTGTCAGTAGCATTCGACCTCCCAACTCACCGTGGTTACAATGCCGACAACATGCGCGTGGTAGGTGACGTGGGAAAAGCAGGTGTAAGTATCTGCTCACTCGAGGACATGAAAGTGTTGTTCGCTGGAATTCCATTGAACAAGATGTCTGTATCTATGACTATGAACGGTGCCGTTCTTCCTATCTTGGCGTTCTACATCAACGCAGGTTTGGAGCAAGGCGCGAAACTCGAAGAGATGGCTGGTACTATCCAAAACGACATCCTCAAAGAGTTCATGGTGCGTAACACCTATATCTATCCTCCTAAGTTCTCTATGAAGATTATCGCTGATATCTTCGAATATACCTCACAAAACATGCCTAAGTTCAACTCTATCTCTATCTCTGGCTATCACATGCAAGAGGCAGGTGCTACCGCAGATATTGAGTTGGCTTACACCTTGGCAGACGGTATGGAATACCTCCGCGCTGGTGTGAATGCAGGTATGGACGTAGATACCTTTGCTCCACGCTTGTCATTCTTCTGGGCTATCGGTATGAACCACTTCATGGAGATCGCTAAGATGCGTGCTGGTCGTATGTTGTGGGCAAAAATCGTGAAGTCGTTTGGCGCAAAGAACCCAAAATCTATGGCATTGCGTACTCACTGCCAAACGTCTGGATGGTCACTCACCGAGCAAGATCCATTCAACAACGTAGGTCGTACCTGTATCGAGGCTATGGGTGCAGCGTTGGGTCACACCCAATCATTGCATACCAACGCACTCGACGAAGCCATCGCATTGCCAACTGACTTCTCTGCTCGTATCGCTCGTAACACACAGATCTATATCCAAGAGGAGACTAAGGTATGTAAGGCCATCGACCCATGGGCAGGTTCTTACTACGTAGAGCAACTGACCCAAGAGCTCGCTGAGAAAGCTTGGGCACATATCCAAGAGATTGAGAAGCTCGGCGGTATGGCTGCTGCTATTGAGACCGGTATTCCAAAAATGCGTATCGAGGAGGCAGCTGCGCGCACACAAGCACGTATCGACTCTGGCGAGCAAAAGATTATCGGCGTGAACGAGTACCGCTTGGCTCACGAGGATCCTATCGATATCCTTGAGATCGACAACACTGCTGTTCGTGAGGAGCAAGTGGCTCGTTTGCAAGAGCTCCGCGCTCACCGCGATGAGGCAGCTGTACAAGCTGCGTTGGCAGAGATTACTGCTACTGTACAAGAGTGGGCAGATGGTAAAAAGTGCTCTAACAACTTGCTCGCTTTGGCAGTTAAAGCAGCAGGTCTTCGCGCATCATTGGGCGAGATCTCTGACGCTTGCGAGAAAGTGGTTGGTCGCTATTCAGCAACTATTAGAACTATTTCAGGCGTGTACGCATCAGGAACTAAGAATGACGAGTTCTTCGTTAAGGCACAAGAACTCACAGCAGCATTTGCTAAGAAAGAGGGTCGTCAACCTCGTATCATGATTGCTAAGATGGGTCAAGACGGTCACGACCGTGGTGCAAAGGTAGTAGCTACTGGCTACGCTGACTGCGGTTTCGACGTGGATATGGGTCCATTGTTCCAAACTCCTGCTGAGGCAGCTAAACAAGCTGTAGAGAACGACGTTCACGTTCTTGGTGTATCTTCACTCGCTGCTGGTCACAAGACCCTTGTACCACAAGTGATTGAGGAGCTCAAGAAGCTCGGCCGCGAGGATATCATGGTTATCGCAGGTGGTGTAATCCCAGCGCAAGACTATGACTACCTCTACAAGGCAGGTGTGGCTGCAATCTTTGGCCCTGGTAGCCCAGTGGCTAAGTCAGCTTGCACCATCATGGAGCTTTTGATGGCTGAGTAATACTCAAACTGAGTATATTATGAGTAGCCATTTATGTTTTTTAGCATAAATGGCTATTTTTTTGCATCTTTTTTTGCTCAATTCAAAAAAATACACTATTTTTGTCGCAGGAATGATGTTCTTAATCATTTTTACACCATGCGACACCACCAGAAAATAGCGATTGCACGTCTGATTTCAGACCTCATCAAATCTGATGATGTGATATGTAGAGAGGAGATTACGCTTTACAATCAAATTGTTAGTTCATTCGATATTTCGCAAGACGAACTATACGAAGCGCAATTTATCCCACAAGCAGAAGCCGTGGCATACATCAAAAAGATGACGCTTAGCGAACAGAAGAAAATCTACTCAATCCTACAGAAAGCAGCATATTCCGATAATTCATGCGTAGCACGCGAAGCATTGTTGCTTCTAACATTGTCGTTGATGCTCAATGATAACGATGGTAAGTACCATCTGTTATCCGCCTTGATGAAAGGTTGGCAAAATATCGAAAAATACGTTATGTATATTGAAAGCGATTACATGCCAGCTATTAACGAAGAAATCCAGCAGCAATATGAAACGATTTCTAATCTATTGCATCTATGGAAGTTTGAGTTTATCTATTTTCCTAAAATTGCTCAATCTTTATGCGAAATGGATCGTGACTACCTATGCGGCATAATTCGCTGTATGAATCCGCGCATTTCTGCTGATATGCTCAATACATTATATGACCGATTAACTAAATTCACGACCGAGAGTTTTACGCGAGACTATTTAGGCAATTCATCACATCAAAATCATTTTTATGACATTGAGCCATCGTTGCTAATCAATGTAGGGACATCGCATGTGCCTGCATCTACGCCTGCTTTGCAAGATACGTATTTTATCAATTTCCTTACTATTCGGCTGGATGATGAACCAAATTGCGTGCTCAACGAGGTGCGACGCTTCTTGGAACAATACGAGACGTTTATCACCGAACCTGAATATCATCGCCCGAAACGAGGAAAGCCCCTCTTTCACTATCATGGATTCTACAAGCAACTCTTTGATTTCTTGGCACGCCATCATACCAATGGCGAAGAAAATAAGATACTGATTGATATTCCTGCGCGACGTATATGGATGCGAGGCATAGAGGTACAGAGGAGTGCTACGCAATTGGCTACATATGTCTTCATTCTCCACCAAACGCTTTGTACGCACCATTGCGGATTGGTCAAAGCAGGTCAGCATCATCCGTTGTCTGACAAAGAGGTGCAACGGTTGGGTCGCACCTATCATACGATTTGCAATCTATTTCGCGATACTCCAATCGCTGAACGTTCGTATTTGGACGATATACAGAATATACGAGGTTATATCGCACGTATCCGCACCTTGATTATGCATCATATTGATGAGCAAGATGTGAACTTCTATCTCCCCATCGATTCCAAAGACAAAAGCATGTATCACATCACTATTGATCCTTCCAAGGTGTTTCTCAAAACGGTCATGGACGAACTGCTTTTCACTGATTATGCACTTTGGAAACAGTTATGATTTGCGTATCTCGAAAAAAAGTATTACCTTTGCACCCAATTTCAATTATAATCGTATGACTGCATTTGTATTCCCTGGTCAGGGAGCCCAATTCTCGGGTATGGGCAAAGACCTTTATGACGCATATCCAGAAGCACGCACTATGATGTTGCGTGCCAATGATATCCTTGGTTTTTCGCTTACTGACGTTATGTTTGAAGGCACAGACGAAGAGCTGCGTCAAACGCGCGTTACGCAACCAGCTATATTTCTTCATTCCATTGTAGCTGGTCGCTTGATGACTACGCTACGACCTAACATGGTGGCAGGTCACAGTTTGGGTGAGTTCTCTGCTTTGGTAGCAGCAGAAGCCATCAGTTGGGAGGATGGTTTGCGTTTGGTCAGCCAACGTGCACAAGCCATGCAAGAGGCATGCGAACTGCAACCAGGTGCCATGGCAGCTGTTTTGGCATTGGCAGACGAGAAAGTTGTGGAAGTATGCGAGAATATTGATGAGACCGTGGTTGCTGCTAACTTCAATTGCCCTGGTCAGGTGGTTATTTCTGGTTCTGTAAGTGGCGTGGAGATGGCGTGCAAGGCTCTGAAGGAAGCGGGTGCTAAGCGAGCACTGAAATTGCCAGTAGGAGGCGCTTTCCACTCACCGCTCATGCAGCCTGCGGCTGAACGACTACAACAAGCTATTATGCAAACAACTTTCCGTGCGCCCGCGTGCGCGGTGTATCAAAATGTGAGTGCAAAGGCGGAAACTAATCCAAAGCTGATTCAAAATCAGGTCTTAGAGCAACTCACTGCTCCTGTTCGTTGGACGCAGAGCGTGCAGCAGATGATTGCTGACGGAGCGACACATTTTTACGAGTTCGGTCCTGGCGATGTACTCAAGGGCCTCATTCGCAAGATTAACCCCGACGTAGAAGTGGGGTAGGGTTCGAAGCAGATTAACAATATTTTCAAAAACTACACCTAAACATACGAAAATTAGCAACAATATTGTTGCATTTTGCATACTTGAATTAATCGCTGTAATTTTGCAGCGATTTTTATTATAGGCTCGTGCCATTAAACCTCAAACCCTTAAAAACCAACCTACAACTATGTTACGCATATCATATCTTTGGACAAAATTGATGCGCATCCATACCTTTTGGTTGATTCAGGCGCTGTTGGTCATCGGATTTGTTGCTTTCGTATCTTTGTTGCTATTGGATATTTTCCTGACGAATTTTTCGTATGAATATGGTTGGATATTAGTTCTTTTAGCGGCAGATGTGCTATTTGACTACCTGATTGTTTTCCTATCTGGTCGTTGGGATAGGAGTAAGCAGCGTTATGTGCTGCCTACGTCCATTACAGTTTTCTTGATTATCCTCACTCTTTCTTGCCTCATCACTTACTATCAATCAGTTTTTATGGGTCAATCGGGCATGATTCTTTACATAGAACCATTGGGGCTTGCATTGATTATTTTGTTGTTTGCTGTCATCACTAGCCACCCTTCCGCCCGCTAAACCAATACCTCCAATATTTTTTTATAAAAAAAATTGCATATTAAGCAAATTTTCATTACCTTTGCACCCGAAACCCAACTTATCGGGTCTATCATTATGCGCGTACTATTAATCAACGGTAGCCCCCGTGCAAAGGGCAATACGAGCATTGCGCTTGCCGAAGTGGCTAAAACGCTCGAATCCGAAGGCATTACCACCTTAACGGTTCATATTGGTAATCAGCCTGTTCGTGGCTGTATCGCTTGTGGTGCATGCAGGAAGTTCAACTCCTTGTGTACTTTTTCCGATCCTCTCTACGACCAACTTCGTGCTATCTTGGAAGAGGGCATCGACGGTCTTGTCGTTGGGTCACCAGTCTATTATGCAGGTCCTAATGGCTCGCTCTGCGCATTGCTCGACCGCCTCTTCTATTCCAGTGGCGCCCTTATGGCGTATAAGCCAGCGGCTGCTGTGGCTGTGTGCAGAAGGGGTGGAGCAAGTGCTACCTTCGACCGACTCAACAAGTACTTTACCATCAACAATATGCCCGTTGTTCCATCGCAGTATTGGAATAGCGTACATGGTACAGCACCAGGCGAAGCATTGCAAGACTTGGAGGGACTGCAAACGATGCGTACCTTGGCGCATAATATGGCGTGGATGATGCGTAATCTCGCTAAAGAACCAGCACCAAAATGCGACGAAAAGAAACTCAAAACCAGTTTTATACGATGACCGAACAAGAGATACAACAAAGAGTTGATAAAGCCGTAGCGCTCTTCAAGCAGGGATTCAACTGTAGTCAATCCGTCTTTGCTGCATGTGCCGATCTGTATGGCATCAATGATGAGGCATTGGCATTGCGCCTATCGGCCTCTTTTGGCGGTGGGATAGGGCGTATGCGCCAGACATGTGGAGCAGCATGCGGGATGTTCCTATTGGCGGGTTTGCATAACGGCAGTGCTATACCTCATGATGCTGATGGCAAAAAGCAAAACTATGCTTTGGTACAAGATCTTGCAGCACACTTCAAAGCCGAGAATGGTAGTTTGATTTGCGCTGAGTTGCTTGGTATCGCACCCAAGCCGCAAGATCCCCAACCCGAAGCGCGTACCGACGCATACTACCAGAAGCGACCATGTGCTGATATGGTTGCATCGGCTGTGCGCATATTCCTAACACAACATTCCTAATTCAATATTATGAAACATCTTTATCTTCTTCTCATTTCCATCTTTGCCATTGGACAATCCTTTGCTTTCAATTGCCATGTCACCCCTGCCGATTCATTGCCTGCATACTATGCCTCTATTGATGGCACAAGTGGCAAGGAACTTTTATCGGCTATCCAACAAGTGGCTAAGATAGGCTACCGAACTACTGACTTCCGCTATGACAGCGTATGGCTTGCATTCAAATACACTGATATTCGTACTGATGGACTAATCTGGGAGATATATAGCGATTGCAACTTCGAGTACGAAAAAGATCGCACATCCAATACGAGCCAAACAGGAGAATGCAAGGGCTACAACCGCGAACATGCCATGTGCCAATCGTGGTTTGGAAAAAAAAGCAATGAGGATTTATATGATTTGCATGGAAATAAAGCAAGTTCGAGCATGAAGAATACTCCAGGGTCAGATATATTCCATATTTATCCAGCATCCTATGGTATGAATAGCCGTCGTGGTAATCGTCCGTACGGCGAAGTGCTTACTGCTGCAAACACCTCTGGCAATGGCACCAAGTATGGTACGCCTGTTACCACGAAGTCTGTTACTAATAGCATAGCAGGAGCGTTTGTAGAGGGAACAATAACAGTGAGCACCAATGTGCTGGAACCTGCTGACGAATACAAAGGCGACATCGCACGTAGTTATTTCGGCACGATGGTCAAGTGGGCAGGCGAATGGGCATTCAATAAAAATGAATTAGGAAATGTGATTTTCGATGCTACTATTGATGCAGATACACACTATGGTCCAGAGAATAACTATGGTTTTACTGACTATGGACTGGCTCTGATGCTCAGTTGGCACCGCCAAGACCCTGTGTCGCAAAAAGAGGTGGATCGCAACAATGCTATCCAGAAGACACAAGGCAATCGCAATCCATTCATTGACTATCCTTATCTCGCTGAGTTCATTTGGGGTGAGATGTCAGGACAAGTACTGGATTTTGATCAACTGCTTTGTTCTGCAGACGAACTTTTCGAACTGGGGATTAGCAAAGGTTATTTGGGCGAAGTGCAAGATATGCAACTCGACACCATCTTCTGGATGGTTGGCGACACACAATACGATTGCACTTACCATCATCATGGCAGTAAAGTGAAAAACTTGCCTGAGGCTCCTTCTTCATGTAGTGCAACTAGTACTACTTTCATGGGGTGGACTAATGCTCCGATAGCAGATGTCAGTGCAGATGCTCCTATTGTTTTATATACTAAAGCGGCCGATTTTCCTGCGATTGATGCCAATGCAAAATACTACGCAGTCTTCGCACAGAAAACAAGCTCAGAAATCATCGGACAAACCATAACGCTCAATCAAGCAGATTCTACAGATTGGATACTCACCAACCTCAAACAAAAGTCCAATAATACCGACGGCGCATACTGGTTACTCGTTAAAGATGCATCCATCACTTCGCCTGTGATTGACCTACAAACACTCGATTCTATTGCAATGAATATACGTAGTTATCAAAGCAAAACTACTGTATCTATCTCTGTTGATGGTAATTCACTTGGTACACTCTCTGCTGAGACCAACAGCATACAGCGCTACGTATGGTCAGCACCTGAACTAACGGGCAGCCAATCTGTAACCTTCACGGGCATAAACGGTACGGCAAGTTACGGAGTTGGAATCAATGCCATTTCGTTGTATTTAGGTGGTGCAAAGGCTACTTACACCAATTACCTCACCCATTGCGATGATGGACCTGCTACTTTATTAACGACACCTAATGTCAATAATTCGATGCACAAGATCATTCGCAACGGACAATTACTAATCATACACAATGGTCAAATCTATAATACTCTCGGCAACAATATTGAACAATTTTGAACCACAAATATGAAATACTTCCTCGCAATTATTGGCGGTGGTCCTGCAGGATATACTGCCGCAGAAATAGCTTCTAAAGCTGGTAAAGATGTCATTATCTTTGAGCAGAACGCATTAGGTGGCACATGCCTCAATGTAGGATGTATCCCCACCAAGACACTACTCTATAGCGCAAAACAGTATTACAACGCCACGCATGCGGATAAGTATGGAGTCAAGGCAGAGGGAGTCGCTTTTGATTATACCAAGATCATGCAACGCAAGACCAAAGTAGTGCGCAAACTCGTGGCTGGTATCAAGCAAAAGCTCAACAACGAGCATTGCACCGTCATTATGGGAGCAGTTTCTGTCCTTAGTCGCACCGATGACCAAGTCATTATCGCTTGTGGCGAGGAGCAGTATGAAGCAGACAACCTACTGATTTGCACGGGCTCAACCAATTTCGTTCCTCCTATTCCAGGTATCAAGGACAATCCTGCCGTATGGGATTCTACTGATGCACTGGACAGCAAGCAACTACCATCATCTATGATTATCGTAGGCGGTGGAGTGATTGGTATGGAGTTTGCGACCTTGTACCATGAGCTCGGCGTACCTGTCACCGTCATCGAAGCTATGCCGACTATTCTTCCTAACCTCGACCAGGATGTGGTTAACATTCTCCTTGAGAAATACCGCAAAGCAGGTATTCAAATCCTAACCGACACCAAGGTGACCGAAGTGCAGGGCAATAGGGTAGTGACCACCAATGGCGAATACGAGGCAGAGCATATCCTTGTATCAGTAGGCAGACGCGCCAATATGCAGGGACTCGAAGCGCTCACTGATATTGAGATGCATCGTGGAGGTATTGTGGTGGATGAGTTCATGCGCACCAACCTTAAGAATGTCTATGCCGCAGGCGACGTCACGGGCAAGATTATGCTCGCCCAAGTAGCCAGTCGTCAAGCAGAAGTGGCGGTAGGTCGTATGCTCAAGCAGTTGCCTCTCCAACGCATTGCCTACAACGCCATTCCAAGCGTCGTCTATACCAATCCTGAGATTGCGTGCATCGGATTAACTGAGAAGGACCTGTGTGAGATTCACGAAGGTGACTTCGCACCATCCATGTCCACTGACGAGCCATTTGTACCATACGAAGTACACCAACTGCCGATGACTTATTCAGGACGTTTTGTGGCTGAGAACGAGGGCGAGATGGGCTTATGCAAGGTCATTGTGGACAAACGCAGCAAAGCGATTATGGGCGTACATATGATTGGCAACCCATGCTCCGAACTCGTGGCTACTGCTAGCTTTGCCGTACGCATGGGCTATACCGTAGGTGAGTTCAAACAAGTTGTCTTCCCACACCCTACAGTAGCCGAAGTAATGCGCGAAGTGATCATGGAGGCATAATTTGTAATAATAATGATGACTATTGAATGCGAATTTTTCTCTGAGCGACAAGAGAAAGTATTAACATATCTCTCTGACCATCAGATACCTTATACCTGCTATAACCATCCCGAGGGCAAAACTATCGAGGAGGCTAAACGTTGGTGGAAGGATGATGGTAGCGTGCATTGCAAGAACATCTTCATGCGCAACCACAAAGGTACACAGCATTACCTTATCTGTTTCGACTGCGAGCACGACCTTGCTATTCACGACTTGGAGCAACGACTCAAAGTATCGCTCCTTGCAGCGGGCAAGAACTCTCCAGGAAAACTTTCTTTTGCATCGCCAGAACGTATGTTCAAGTACCTTGGTCTTGAACCTGGTAGTGTCAGTCCATTTGGACTAATCAACGATACCGATCATCACGTGATTCTTTTCTTGGATAAGAACCTCCAACAAGCAGAATCGCTCAGTTTCCATCCCAACGACTGCCGTGGTACTGTGGTCATTAAGCGAAAGGACTTCATGCGCTACCTGCAATCCATAGGAAACACTGTTGAATGGATTGAACTATACTAACCTTTTGCAAACATTTGAACCTTTAGTTATATGAAACGATTAACCACATTTATCCTATTGTTTAGCATAGCAACCGCTACTTTTGCGTGGGGGCCCAAAGGTCACCGCATCATAGCACAAGTAGCATACGACAACTTAAATACCAAAGTTCGCAAACATGTGGACAATGTCCTGGGCAAACAAGGTATGGTTTACCTCTCTACATGGCCCGACGAAATCAAAAGCGACACCATCTATCCTACTAGCTTCACATGCCACTATCAAGATTTACCAGGTGGTATGGCCGATGCTCAGGTAGCAGCTACCTTGACCTATTATCCCGAGGAGGGTGGGGAACTATTCATGGCATTGGATAGTCTGGAGGCAGTGCTCAAGCGTCAACCCGATTGCCATGATGCGCTGGTATTTTATGTCCATATGATGGCTGACCGATTTTGTCCAATGCATCTTGCGCATCTAGATGACAAAGGTGGCAATGCTATCAAGATGAAATGGTTTGGTCAAAATACCAATCTCCATTCCGTGTGGGATAGCAAAATCATCGAAAACAAAGGATTTTCATACACAGAATATGCCAAGTATCTCTATAATGTGTATGGCAAGCAACGCAAAGAGATTCTCAGCATGACCGATGAGCAAACATTACTCCATTGCTACCACGTCACTGATGCCATATACCAATACCATCCTACTTGGTCTGGCAACGCATATCACTATGCATATTATTGGACAGAAACAGCTGAATATCAAATGTATATGGCTGGTATAAAACTTGCACAAGCCCTTAACACCATTCTCAAATAACAACTGTCAACTGTAAACTGTCAACTGAATATGTTTTGGGCATTACTCATCACATTCTTTGCTTACACAACGCAAAAAAATCAAAGCTAAGCGTATCAAAGCAAAATCTCAGAATGGATTCGCTATATCAAACACCACTTATAAAGAAAAAAATAGCAACTCGTTTTGAGTTGCTATTTTTATCATAATTGAATTCGATATTTTCAAGCTAATATTACATTAATGCAAAGTCAATCACCTCTTGAATATCTTGCACATAATGGAACTTCAATCCCTTGAGGTATTTCTCTGGAATCTCATCTACATCCTTGCGATTCTTCTCGCAGAGCACAATATCGGTGATACCAGCGCGTTTCGCTGCCAACAGTTTCTCTTTCACGCCGCCGATTGGCAATACCTTACCGCGCAATGTCATCTCGCCCGTCATCGCAATGCGAGGACGCACTTTCTTACCTGTAAATGCACTCACCAGCGCAGTCGTCATCGTGATACCCGCACTTGGACCATCTTTGGGGATAGCACCCTCAGGCACATGGATATGTACCGAAGTGGTGTCGAGTTTTTTGCGTGCAATACCAAACTGCTCAGCATGCGCTTTGATATAACCCAATGCGATGGTCGCAGACTCCTTCATCACATCACCCAAATTACCTGTAAGGGTAAGGGTAGGGGCTTTGGCAGGGGAGAGAGAGGTCTCGATAAACAATATCTCGCCGCCGACAGAGGTCCATGCCAAGCCTGTGACTACACCTATATATTTATTGGTTTCCCACTCGTCGCGTGAGTAGCGTTTCTTGCCGAGGTATTCTACTATATCGTCCTCTGTAACCGTCACATTATAAGCTTCTTCCAATGCCATCTTGGTCACCACCTTGCGGCAGATAGCAGCAATCTTACGCTCCAATCCGCGCACACCCGACTCACGGGTATAGCCATCGATGATAGCCGCAATAATGCTCTTCTTGAGTTTCAATTGCGATGCTTTTAAGCCGTGGTTATCCAACTCCTTTGGCAAAAGATGACGCTTAGCGATCTCCTCTTTCTCCTCTTGCAGATAGCCTGTCATTTCAATAAGTTCCATACGGTCAAGAAGTGGACGAGGGATAGTATCAAGCGTGTTAGCTGTAGCAATAAACAGCACTTTGCTCAAATCGTAATCTACATCCAAGTAGTTATCGTGGAAAGTACCATTCTGCTCAGGATCAAGCACTTCCAATAGCGCACTCGTAGGATCACCCTTATAGTCCGCACCTATCTTATCAATCTCATCAAGTACAAACACAGGGTTGCATGTCTTCACCTTGCGGATATTCTCAATGATGCGACCAGGCATCGCACCGATATAAGTACGGCGGTGACCACGAATCTCTGACTCGTCATGCAAACCACCCAAACTGATACGCGCATATTTGCGCCCCAATGCCTCAGCAATCGAACGCCCCAAACTAGTCTTACCTACACCCGGAGGACCATAGAGACATAGGATAGGGGCTTTCATATTGTTAGTATTCTTGCTCAACGCCTTGATTCTCAATACACTCAGATACTCGATGATACGCTCCTTTATTTTCTCCATACCATAGTGGTCTTTATCCAATATCTTTTGTGCATGGCGAATATCGTAGTTATCCTCTGAATATTCGTTCCAAGGCAAATCGAGTAGGGTATCTAGATAGTTTTGTTGGGTAGCATACTCGGGTGAATGCGAGTTCATGCGGCGCAATTTCTTGAGTTCTTTCTCAAAGGTTGCTTGCATCTTCTCACCCCAGTTCTTTTGCTTTGACTGCTCAAGCATGGCATTCACTTGTTGCTCGTCGGAGTCGCCCAATTCCTTCTGAATGGTCTCCATTTGACGGTGCAACAGGTATTCGCGTTGTTCCCGGTCAAGATCCTCTTTGGTTTTATTTTGGATATCCTTGCGCATCTCCAGCATCTTCACCTCGTTGTTGAGTATCTCCAACAATCTCAACGCACGGTCTTTGATGGAATCAATCTCCAAAAGCTGTTGTTTTTCAGCTATACGAACACCAAAGTTGCCGCAAATATAGTTCACGAGGGTAGGTGGGTTGTCAATGCTACGCAGGGTCATACCTGCTTCAGCAGGTAAGTTCTCCATACTCTTGATAATCTTCTCCGCTACAGTCTTGAGGCTACTAACCAATGCCACAAACTCTTTGTCATTGCGCTTTGGGAAGTCCTCAGGCATCGTTTGTACGCGTGCTTTCATATATGGTCGCACACCCACAATCTCCTGAATATGAATACGTTCTACGCCTTCCAGTATCACCATGATACTTCCATCTGGCATATCTAACGTTCGCATTACACGTCCAGCAGTGCCAACAGGGAAAATATCTTTTTCGGAAGGTTCTTGTACATCCTGTGCCTTTTGGCAGCACACGGCCAAAAGTTGGTCATTCTTGAAGGCAGTGGTTACGAGTTTCTTGGATTTTGGTCTTCCTACGGTCACTGGAAGCAGCACTCCAGGAAACAGCACCATATTGCGGAGCGGAAGTACGCCCAGCACATCGCCGTCGTTGAGTTTGGGTTCAATCGCATCATCAGTCTCTTCCACAAGAGGGATATATTCCACATCTGGCTGATTCTGCGTGTCTAATAATTCATCAAGGTAGGTCATGTCACTGCTAAAATAAAAAAGTTTTAATAGTTTTCGACGTTTTTTAATTCAGTATTTTTATCTTCAGCGTTTTTGTTTGGGGACTATTCAATAAATCCTATTTTACATAATCCAAATTAGCAACCATCTGGAATAATAATTATATAAGGAGAAGGTTTCTAGTATAATGCAACTTACTCCTTATATAATTAGGGTGTTTAATTACTCAGCTTTTACTTCGCGGAGATCAATAAACAATTCATCCAATTGCTTTTGATCTACCAGACCAGGAGCGCCCAACATCACATCACGTCCTTGGTTGTTCTTTGGGAATGCGATGCAGTCACGGATGCTGTCCAAGCCAGCGAACAAACTAACGAAACGGTCCAAGCCGTATGCCAAACCGCCGTGAGGTGGCGCACCGAACTTAAAGGCATTCATCAGGAAGCCGAATTTAAGTTGTGCCTC
The DNA here is from genome assembly GCA_945921355.1 of uncultured Bacteroidales bacterium. Classification (GTDB taxonomy): domain Bacteria; phylum Bacteroidota; class Bacteroidia; order Bacteroidales; family Paludibacteraceae; genus Colicola. Next base: position 2,745 of record CAMEKM010000036.1, on the reverse strand, counting down.
TTCTGGTGTGAAGCCCAAAATCTCAAAGGTGCGTTGTTGCAGTGCTGCATCATGAATACGGATACTACCGCCACCTACTTCTACACCGTTGATAACCATATCATAAGCATTAGCACGAACAGCGGCTGGATTGGTGTCCATCAGTGGAATATCCTCTGGTTTTGGCGAGGTGAATGGATGGTGCATAGCCATCAATCGTTGCTCCTCGTCGCTCCACTCGTACATTGGGAAATCCACAATCCAAAGGCATGAGAACTTCTTTGGATCGCGCAAACCAAGTTGTTTGCCGACCTCTAGACGCAACTCACAGAGTTGCTTGCGGGTCTTCATTGCATCATCGCCAGAGAGAATCAAAATCAAGTCGCCTGGCTGAGCGTTCATAGCTTTTGCCACTTCTTGCAGCTGCTCTTGGGTATAGAATTTATCCACGCTGGACTTCACGTTGCCGTCTGCCTCTACGCGGGCATATACCATACCTTTTGCGCCAATCTGTGGGCGTTTCACATAGTCTGTGAGGGCATCCAATTGCTTGCGGGTGTATGTTGCGCAACCTGTAGCGCAGATACCGCCAATGTATGCAGCATTAGCAAATACACTAAACTTCTCCTCTTTCTGTTCCTCAATAGCGTGGAAGAGGTCGTGCAACTCCACGAACTCCATGCCGAAGCGTGTATCTGGTTTGTCGCTTCCGTAGTATTTCATGGCATCTGCCCATGTCATACGAGGGAAATCAGGCAAGTCAATATTGAGAATGGACTTAAACAGGTGTTTAGACATCCCTTCGAAGAGTTGCAATACATCCTCTTGCTCTACAAACGACATCTCGCAGTCGATTTGTGTGAACTCTGGTTGGCGGTCAGCACGAAGGTCCTCATCGCGGAAGCACTTTACGATTTGGAAGTAACGGTCGAAACCGCTGACCATAAGCAATTGCTTCAAAATCTGTGGACTTTGTGGCAGCGCGTAGAACTGTCCTGGGTTCATACGGCTAGGCACGATAAAGTCGCGTGCGCCTTCGGGTGTAGAATTTACCAAAACAGGTGTTTCTACTTCGAGGAAACCTTTCTCATCCAAGTAACGGCGTACTTCGAACGCCATTTTGTGGCGTAGTTCGAGGTTCTTTCTTACGCAGTTGCGACGAAGGTCTAAGTATCTGTATTTCATACGAATATCATCGCCACCGTCGGTCTCGTCCTCAATGGTAAATGGAGGAGTAACAGCAGCGTTGAGGATGGTCATTTTTGCCACCTTAATCTCTATTTCGCCTGTTGGTATTTGTGCGTTTTTGCTCTGACGCTCAATTACTTCGCCAGTAACTTGGAGCACGAACTCGCGCCCTACCCCATTGGCTGCCTCTAGCAATGCGTCTTGCTCTGCGCTGCCGTCGGATTGGAAGGCAAGTTGTGTGATACCATATCGGTCACGAAGGTCGATGAATGTCATTCCGCCCATTTTGCGGATTCGTTGTGCCCACCCTGCAAGGGTGACTGTTTTGCCTGCATCGGCGAGACGTAGCTCGCCACAAGTGTTGGTTCTAAACATATTCTTTATGATTCAATATAATTCAATGTTGTTCAAAATATTTTTTTAGTATGGTAATCCCCATTTTATTTTACATTGAAAAAAACGTGCAAAATTACAAAAAAAAATGCATATTTGCAAGATTTTTATTTTAAAAATTGCATATCTCAAAAAAATACACTATTTTTGTCATCTAAAAAGTAAATAGCGATGAAATATCGATTTGCCGACATACTACTTGATACTACCTCGCACTCCGTTATGCGCAATGATAAGCTATTGCACTTGACCAATATTGAATTTCGATTGCTGGAGTATCTCGCACAACATACAAATAAGGTTTGCACGCGCGATGAAATACTAAATCATGTTTGGGGACTGAGTTTGCAATATGATACAGGTACTGTTGAGGTCCATTTACATTCATTGCGTCGCAAATTAGGATTTACCAATACTTATCCTATAGAATCTATTCGTAGCGTAGGTATTATCCTCCATACAGGCCACAAGCGACAACTTCACTCGCTCAATATACAAGAGTTTGCAATCCAGTGGATTACAGAACATGAGGCGGACTTCTTTGCCAAACAACTGACTCCTCGTTACATTTAGATCCGTTTGTAAGTGAGATTACTATTTCGCCACAGGCTTTACGAGAGATGTTAAATGGTATTCTTAAAGTGCTTTTACCAGTTTCTCATTCAGGTATTATACACATCAAGTCGCATTTGGGTAGCCGTTATTTTTCACTTTCTTTAGAAGTGAATGGCAAACGAACTTCGCATTCCATTGGCATGATGATTTAAGTCAGATTTAAGTCATTTTAACTAAAAAAAGCAGTACCTTTGCGGTCGCGTTTGAAGGAAAGTTGTCTGAGTGGTCGAAAGAGCCGCACTCGAAATGCGGTATACGCGTAAGCATATCAGGGGTTCAAATCCCTCACTTTCCGCAAATAAAAAGAGTGATTTGTCTGTCTAAGTTGACTTAAGCAAGCAAATCACTCTTTTTATTTGAACAAGGTGCCAGCGGCAGCTTGTTGGGATTACGCAGCAATTCCTCTCTCCCTCCTCTACTCACTCAGCCCTACCAGCACACCCACTTCATTCCACAGGGCAAAGAGTTTACCATCTGAAATTCTAACCAACAACTCCACCTGCGAATGAACTGTTACAGCACGTAGTGCAGGATAATCTACCAGCGCAAATTTGGCTATTTGCACCGCCT
>CAMEKM010000035.1 GCA_945921355.1 uncultured Bacteroidales bacterium | reverse complement strand
TGCATAGCGGGTCTGCGCTATCTTAATATCAAACCACGAGGAGAACGGTTGATATTTGTACCCACTGGTGGGCGTATGAGGTAAGAGACTGCAAAATTACGAAAAAAAAATGACATCTCCAAATAAATCATCAAAAAAACAACTAAAACAATTCAATTTTCAACACTATGGCAAAGAATTTCATTCAAGCCCCGCTGCCGTTCATGGGGCAGAAACGGCGTTGGAACGCCGAATTCAAGACGGCTATTTTAGAGCATTTCGCAGATTGTCACACCTTCGTTGACCTCTTTGGAGGGAGCGGTCTGTTGTCGCATTTTGCCAAAGCCGCGCGTCCTGATGCGCAAGTCATTTACAACGACTTCGATGGCTACACAAACAGGCTGGCCTCCATTCCCACCACTAACGCGATACTCGCGGAACTTCGGGAAGTACTCAAAAACGTTCCGGAACTAAAGCGTATCGACGAACCATACCGTAGCATGGTGTTTGATGTGATCCGGAAGTATGACCGCCGTGGTTATGTCGATTATATCACGCTCTCCGCGTCGATATTATTCAGCGGCAAGTATGCTACTACGCTGGAGGAATTACAGAAGCACACTCTGTATAACACACCCCGTCAGTCCGATTATGATGCGGAAAGCTATCTGGATGGTCTGACCATCGTGCATGAGGACTACAGGCTGTTGTTTAACCGGTACCACTTGCAGCCCGGTGTGTGCTTCCTGATTGATCCACCGTATCTATCCACGCAAGCGACCACCTACAGCGGTTATTGGAAGCTGCGTGACTATCTGGACGTTCTGCACACACTCAAAGATACGAACTACTTTTACTTCACATCGGAGAAAAGCAGTATTATTGAGTTGTGCGATTGGCTTGATAGAGAGTACCAGACCGGCAACCCGTTCCGTGGCGCTACCCGTGTGACACAGACCACGCACCTCAACTACAATGCCGGTTATTTGGACATTATGCTATATAAACATATTAACAAACCAGATAGGAGGAATGCAGCATGATTAACAAGTATTATCAAGTCTTGACTCACATATTGGATGAGGGCAAGACACAGACGAACAAGAAGGGAAATATCAAGTACCTCACTAATCAGGTCTTGGCACTTTCGCCGGCAGACCTACTGGACATCTTTGAGACGCACGGCATTGCCCGGAAGAAACTAAAAACGGAATTGCAAATGTTTGAGGCAGGCATTACCTCTACGGAACAATACCGGGCTGAAGGCATCACCTGGTGGGACTACTGCGGTGATCAGTTGGTCAATTCGTATCCGACCTACTTCCGCAAGTTTCCAGCACTCGTGGAGAAAATTAAGAAGGAGATGCGAGAAAGCAAGAACTACGTCCTCTTTCTCGGCGAAACAGGCGCGGACACGAACCAACAACCATGTCTATCACTGGTGCAGTTCCAAATAGAAGAGGGTAGCTTGATAGTGTCGGCATATCAACGCAGCAGCGATGCCAGTCTTGGCTTGCCTTCTGACATTTATCACTTGTATCTAATGGCACGTGAGATTGGTTTGCCACTGAAATCAATTACATTGTTTTTAGGCAACGTACACATTTACGAAAGCAATCTACTCAACACTTTCCGCCTGTTGAAAGGCGACAAAGATGTTAAGTTTGTATTAAACGTATAAGCAGCGACGTTTGACTTAGGTGGTTAAAATAGTTTCAAATGCCGTTCAAATGGTGTTTGAAAACCTATAAAATAACAGAAGCGGGCATTGTTTTGGGTCCGCTTCTGTGTATATATGTGTGCCGAATTTTTGAGACGTTTGGTTTTGCAAAATGGAGACATTTGGTTTTGGCGATTATAATTTTAAGAAAGGAATCGTAAATAAACTATCACTGCAAATAGTAGAAATCACTTCACCGAACTGAGATATATCTTGGGCGCGGAAGATAATCCAACCGAAGACAGCCAAGGCGAAAGTCAAGAGCATTTGTCCCGCTTCTTTGAATGATGGGAGAAGTTTGGTTTTAGTTGTGCCATCGGGCAAGGTGATTGTGGCAACCGTATCGCGATAGCGGCGGTTCTTGTTTAGCAAAAGCAACGGCACAAACAGCAAAGCGTGGTATGCTCCCCACAATACAAATGTCCAGTTCGCTCCGTGCCAAAAACCACTCAAGAGGAAGATGACAAAAGTGTTGCGGACGGCTATACACTTTGTGTAAACTGTAGGCGATGAGGCGAAGAGGCTATTAGGCGAAAGGCTGGATGTATTGGGGCGTGAGCCGCCCAAAGGGATATATACGTAGTCACGGAACCAAGTAGTGAGTGAGATATGCCAACGGCGCCAGAACTCGGCTATATCGCGAGAGAAGTAAGGCACATTGAAGTTACGCATCAGTTTAATGCCAAACAACTTTGCCGTACCAATTGCTATATCTGAATATCCCGAGAAGTCACCATAGATTTGGAAAGTAAAGAGTATGGCAGCCAACAGCAATGTACTACCCGATTGGTTGCTGATGTCTGCAAAGACTGTATCTACGTATGTGGCACAGTTGTCTGCCACTACAATCTTCTTGAATAATCCCCACAAGATTTGTCGCATACCGTCCACAGCGGTGGCATAGTCAAAGGTGCGTTTCTTTTGGAACTGTGGCAAGAGGTTGGTTGCTCGCTCAATAGGACCAGCTACCAGCTGTGGGAAGAAACTAAGGAAAGCGGTAAAAGCTACAATATCATGGGTAGGTGCTAATTGCTTGCGATAGACGTCGATGGAGTATGAGAGGGCTTGGAAGGTATAGAAACTAATACCTACTGGCAGAATCAAGTGTAGCAGCAAGAAGTCTGACTCAATGCCGAACAATCGAGCAAACTGTGTGGCGAAGAAGTCGTAGTATTTATATACACCTAAGATGCCGAGATTGACGATGATATTGGCTATCATGACGGCTTTCTTTCCTCGTTGCGTAGAGGCGTATTCGATTCCGATGCCGCTTAGGAAAGAGAGGAGCGTGGTGATAGCAATTAGAATAAGGAATCGCCAGTCCCACCAACCGTAGAAGATATAGCTGGCGACTATGACAAAGAGGTTTTGCCATAGCAATTGGCGTTTGCACTTGCTGATGGCATAGTCAAACACGAACCAATAGAGCAGGAAGACTATTGGGAGAAAGATTGCGAACTCGAAGGAGTTGAATAGCATGTTGTTTTTCTGCGGTTGGTTCCGAACCTGCCTATAAACCACAAAAAAAGCGTGGAACCTTATCCACGCTTATTCTTCACATCGGGGCTCTGGTATTGCCTTTCTACAAGAATAAGCAAATAACGTCCACGCCGATATGCATTCCTTACACTGCATACAGAGTACAGTTATATACATATCAGAGGACGTTCATTGCTATCTTGCTTTGGGTAGAGAAATTTACCAGATTTCGATGTGCCAAAACAAGCGTCAATAAACGCCTTTTTAATTATGTCTGCAAACTTTTGGGTTTGCGGTGCAAAGGTACGAAAAAAATCGCATATGCGCAAGTTCTATGCGATTTTTTGTTTAGTGAACGCGCCGAAGGCGCTACTGTTTAGTGTTTAGAGGCGAGGATAGCCGAATGTGAGTCGGGGCGAATTAACAAAGAACGAACAGAATACTCGACAACATGTCGAGGCAATAGAAGAATACTACTCGGCGGATTAACGCCGAGCACCAGACAGGCAGTAAAGTACGGGGAAAGTACTGAATGGTAAGTAAGTAAGTGGTAACGAGATGATAACGAAGTGGTTTCGAGAAAGAAAGCGGGAAAGAAGCAGGCAGAAGGCAGGAGAAAGACAAGAGGAAGATAGGAGGGAGATAGGGTATTCTCAGGTTAACGACCCGATTATCCTACGTATATGTTACGTATATCCTACGTATATGGTACGTAAATGACAAGGGAAAGGTAAGGGATTAACAAGAGAAATTATACTTTTATGAGCGAGCCATGCCATATTTTTTCGACAAATTATTTCAAACATTTGCAAATATGCAAAAATTGTTGTACCTTTGCAGGTTAATTGGTGGATTGTGCACCACCGTATCGAAAAACAGATTATGGCTATCAAAGAAAAAATACAAGACCTGCTCGATCAAGTAGCTGGTTTTCAGGCAACTAACGCAGAGCAATTAGAGGCACTGCGTATCAAATACCTCAGTAAGAAAGGTTTGGTTACCGAACTCTTCAACGAGTTTCGCGAAGTACCTAAAGAGGAGAAACGTGAAATTGGTCAAGCACTCAACGCATTGCGTCAGGCTTACGAGGCACGTATCAATGAGTTGCGCGAAGCGGTAGAGGCCAATGGCGCTAAAGCGGCAGCAGAGGAACTTGATCTCACTCGTACCCCCGACCCTATTGCGATAGGTACACGTCACCCACTCTCGCTTGTGCGCGAACAGATTATTGACATTTTTGCTCGCGTGGGCTTTACCGTAGCGGAAGGTCCTGAGGTAGAGGATGATAATCACGTTTACTCGCTGCTTAACTTCGCACCAGAGCACCCTGCTCGCGATATGCAGGACACTTTCTTCATTGAGAAAGAGATTGGCGTGCAAAAGCCATCGGATATCTTGCTCCGTTCTCACACCTCCAGCGTACAGACACGCACCATGCTCAGCCAAGAGCCACCTATTCGCGTGCTGTGTCCTGGTCGCGTGTACCGCAACGAAGCCATTTCGGCACGTGCGCACTGTTTCTTCCATCAGGTAGAGGGATTGTATATCGATAAGAACGTCAGCTTTGCTGACTTGCGCGAGGTGTTGCTCTACTTCGCCAAAGAGATGTTTGGCCCAGAGACACAGATTCGTCTCCGCCCAAGTTACTTCCCATTCACCGAGCCTTCGGCTGAGATGGATATTTCCTGCGACCTCTGCGGTGGAAAGGGTTGTTCGTTCTGCAAAGGCACAGGCTGGGTAGAGATTCTCGGTTGCGGTATGGTGGACCCTAACGTATTGGAGTCTTGCGGCATTGATTCTAAGGTATATACAGGCTACGCCTTCGGTTTGGGTGTAGAGCGAATCACCAACCTCAAATACCGCGTGAAGGACCTTCGCCTCTTCTCTGAGAACGACGTCCGCTTTCTCCAGCAGTTTGAAGGATGCTAATCCGAGATATCATACAAGCTATTCATCCTCTGCAAGTTATTGACAACACCAATGGCTTGCAGGATTTGGACATTCGCCACTTGCTCACAGATAGTCGCCAACTCGGCGCAGAGCCAGAGGCAACACTCTTCTTTGCACTCAAGACCGACAAGAACGACGGCGCTAAATACATCCCGCAACTGATTGAGCGTGGGGTGAAAGTATTTGTGGTATCAGAATCGGGAATCGAGAATCGGATATCGGATAGCGGGACACGGGGCATATTCCTCATCGTAGAGGATGTCCTCACCGCCCTACAGAGGTTAGCCGCCTACAAGCGCTCGCTCTATCATGGACCAGTAATCGGTATCACGGGCTCCAATGGCAAGACTGCGGTCAAGGAATGGCTATATCAATTGCTCAAAGATGATTATCATATCACTCGTTCGCCTAAATCCTACAACTCGCAGATTGGCGTACCACTATCGGTATGGCAACTCAACGAGCAAACGGAACTGGCTATCTTTGAGGCAGGTATATCCGAGATGGGCGAGATGGAGCGGTTAGAGCCTCTCATACGTCCTACCATAGGCGTGATTACTTACATAGGTGCGGAGCATGGAGAGAACTTCCCATCGTTGGAAGCAAAAAGAGCCGAGAAAATGCGTCTTTTTGCCCATTGTGATACGATAATAGAAGACCCCACCCACCAGAATGTGCGCACGTGCGCTGCCGTAATGCGCGCTTTAGGGTACGATGAAGAGACTATTAGTCAGCGTATTCTACATCAAACTCACGAGACGATTCTTGAGGTCAATCTCTCCGCTTTGGTGGACAACGTACGTTATTTTCGCAGGCTAATGCCTACCACCACCCGCCTCACTTGCATGGTGAAGGCATTTGCTTATGGAGCTGGTAGTGTGGAGGTTAGCAAAGCGTTGCAACAATGCAAAATGGTGGATTATCTGGCGGTAGCGGTGGCAGATGAGGGCGTAGAACTTCGCAAAGCGGGCATTACCTTGCCTATTATCATCATGGACCCAGAGGTGGCTGCACTCGATCTCATTATCGAGAACAATCTCCAACCCAATATATATTCATTCCAAGTACTCGACGATATCATTCATGCCGCCGAAGCGAAAGGTTTAGAGTCACTGCCCGTACATATTAAAATCGATTCTGGTATGCACCGTTTGGGCTTCTACCGCGAGGATATGCCTAAGGTAATTGCCCGATTGCAGGGACAGACAGCAGTACGTGTAGCAAGCGTTTTCTCTCACTTCGCAGGTAGCGACGAAGCGCAGTTTGATGCCTTCACCCACGAACAAGCCAACTACTTCAACACCTGTGCCACGCAATTGCAAACGGCGCTTAACTATCCGATAATCAAACACATATGCAACACCGCAGGCATTGAGCGTTTCCCTGAATACCATTTCGACATGTGCCGTCTGGGGATTGGTCTGTATGGATTATCATTTGCCCATGCAACATTGCGCAACGTTTGCACATTGAAGACTACTATCCTCAGCATAAAGACCGTTCCTGCCAACGCTACTATTGGCTATGGACGACACACTACCCTCTCCGAAGACCGCCAGATAGCCGTCATACCTATTGGCTATGCCGACGGTTTCGACCGCCGCTTCTCCAACTATGGAGGCGAGGTACTGGTGCGCGGTAAGCGTTGTCCTGTGGTAGGCAACGTATGCATGGACCAAGCCATGATAGATGTCACTGGCACTGATGTACAAGTGGGCGATGCAGTAGAGGTATTTGGCGACCGTCTGCCATTAGAAGAATTAGCTGCCAAATTAGGAACTATTACCTACGAGATATTGACATCTGTTTCACGTCGTGTGCAACGTATATATTTCCACGAATAATCACACAAGACTAATCAATAATAGAAACCGATACCCAAAGAGATGAATTCCACCTTGGTGAGGTGGCTTTTCATCATGCCCTGTATAAAGATATGCCAAGGCAAATGGTAGCGCAGTACTAATGCCGTGTACAACCATCCATCGGGATACCCCGCACTACCTGCTTTCAACAAATCATAAGAATAAAAGATTGGCTTATCCAATCGCCCCGTTGCGGTCTTTTCTGCTTCTAACTTAGGCTCTAACTCTTTGATAGGATCATACATATAAGCACCAATATGCAAACCTGCAGTAAAATCACCAACTACAAACTCGGGTTGCACACTCACACCTACGCGCCAACAATCGCCAGGTTGTGCCGCAGCAAGATTGGTCTTTCCAAAATAGGTTTCACGCTGCACATACGCACCATCATAAAACACATCTACACCCCCTCCCAAACGGAATATAGGGTGTGCATGCCAATATGCCGCCACATGCATTGAGGCCGTAGCAAATGCCTGCTGATCACGATAATATACCTGTCGTCCACCAGCAGTACCCGCTACTGCTACTGACCAACGCTTAGCCAAACTATCAGGACTATTCAACACCTTAGACAGCTGTGAAGCATTAGACCAATCATACTTGACAGCAATCTCTCCAGCAAAGATATTATATCCTGAATTAGGTTGCCTAATACTGCCATTGCTAATATGATACCAGCCACCTGCCAATGACACTCCCCAACCTTTTGCAATCGGGAAATTGAAATATATAGCCTCTGGAAAATACAAATTGGTCACACTACCAATGCATTGATTGGCATCTATCACATCCACATACAAATGACCATCAGGCACAGTATTGCGATAGGTTTTGGTCACAAATGCAGCACCTATACCTGGGCGCAAGCCCAATTCAAAATGCGTCAAACGCCATAATGGAACATCCATATATATATAGGGTGTAATAGCATGCCCTAACATCTCGTGTCCCAAATTCCAATACCCTACCCCCACTCCTACAGTGGCATTATTCCACTGCTGCAAAGCCTGCCAATCTGGCGCAAAAGACACACGCAAATCTGCACCATACACTGGCGCATGCCATGCATTAGGGGCAGCTACAACCTTATCCACTTTGCCATCAGGCATCATTCCCCCTGTAAGGAAAGAGGCAGATATGGAGTGTATAAAAAAGAGTAAAGAGAGTATCATCCCAAGCGACTAATGCGAGTCAATTCGTTCTCATCCAGCAATTTGATCTTGCGTCCATCTAAACTAATTAGACCTTCCGAAGCAAACTGAGAGAGCGTACGAATAGCGTTGGAAGTAGTCATATTTGACATATTGGCTAAATCCTCACGCGCGATATACATAGCGATTGTGGCACCATCGCCATCCAAACCATAGGTATTCTTAAGGGTAATCAGAGTTTCTGCCAATCGACCACGAATATGCTTTTGCGTAAGGTTGACTGTCTGTGTCTCGGAGATACCCAAATCTTTTGACATTGCCACCAATACAGCATAGCAGAACTTGATATTTTTCTGAATCACCTCCAGAAACGCATCACGTTCCACATAATACAATACAGTAGGCTCCAATGCGGTTGCCGAAGTGGAATGACTATCACCCGCCATTGCACTGCGATAGCCAAAAGTATCGTATGGTTTTAGCAAACGAATAATTTGCAGGCGTTGTCCGACACCTTCTTTAGACAAACGAACAATACCACGAACCACCATCACAACGTGCTCAGTCAAATCACCCTCGTTGTAGATAGTTTCGTTCTTGCGATAATACTTTACTGACGTATGTTTATCTATAAATTCTTTCTCGTCTGGCTCAAGATAATTCCAGACTGAATTCAGTTCCCAAAGTTTACCAAAATCTTCTTCGTTTTTACGCATACGTACTCTATTTTGAAACAAACTAACCTTATTTTTCTGCAAAGATAGTCATTTTTATTGAATCTTGCAAAAAAAAATGAAATTATTATGATTATTTCGAATAATTTTATTACTTTTGCAGTCGCAATTGATTATCACAATATTTTTATGGATATTTCAGTAATAGTACCTTTGTATAATGAGGCGGAAAGTTTGCCTGTACTTCATGATTGGATTGTGCGCGTGATGCAAGCACACCAATATACGTATGAAATTCTATTCATCAATGATGGTTCGTCTGATGCTTCGTGGCAAGTAATCAAACAATTACGTGATCAGAACGAGCATGTACGAGGCATTTGTTTCCGTCGCAACTACGGTAAATCTGCCGCTCTCTATTGTGGTTTTGAAGCAGCTCAAGGAGATGTGGTAATTACTATGGATGCAGACTTGCAAGATTCACCCGATGAGATACCCGAACTCTATCAGATGATTACCAAGCAAGGATATGACCTCGTCAGTGGTTGGAAGCAAAAGCGCTTTGACAATAAGTTTACGAAAAATCTTCCGAGCAAACTCTTTAACGCTACTGCGCGTTGGGTTACAGGTATAAAACTCCACGACATGAACTGTGGACTCAAAGCATACCGCCAAGAAGTTGTGAAGAATATCGAAGTATTTTCTGAAATGCATCGCTATATTCCTTACCTCGCCAAGAATGCTGGTTTTACCAAGATTGGTGAGAAAGTGGTGCAACACCGCAAGCGTGAATTTGGAGTTAGTAAGTTTGGTATTAATCGTTTTGTAAACGGCTATCTTGATTTGCTAACCCTTTGGTTTTTAAACAAGTTTGGTAAGCAGCCAATGCACTTCTTTGGTTTGGTAGGAAGTGTGATGTTTGTCTTGGGTTTTATTGCTATCGTTGTGGTAGGTAGTATGAAGCTCTATGCATTATCACAGGGTGTGGCGGCAATGCTTGTAGGAGTGAATCCATATTTCCATCTGAGCATACTGATGATGATTCTGGGATGTATGCTCTTCTTAGCAGGTTTCTTAGGCGAACTAATTATTCGCAACTCCTCCGAACGTAATAACTACCTCATCAAAGAGGCGTTTTAAGAGTTAATAGTTTTTAACAGTGACTAACATAGAAATCTTTAATTATTATCGTAGCCACACCACCTTCTCCGAAGATGATGTAGCGGATTTCTATGTTTATACCCAAGATACCATCCATCCTACCGATGGACTAATGGCAATTGCAGGACTAACCATCAATCTGCTTGAAAATCAATGGAACAAGGACCATTTAATGCTCCTGATCACTTGTTGCGACGGTATCTCTCCTGAAGGATTTGAGCGCGTGATAGTGGGTTTGTTGCTTGTGATGATGCAACATGATCAATACATCCGTCGCGACCGTGCACTACTCGGTGAGATACAAGAGGTACTTACTTACGCGCCAGAACTTAGCTTTACTGCGCTCTCTAATATTGCTCGCACCACGCAAATAAAACGTATGGAGCAATTCAATGCACAACTAACAAAAGAGTTGATGCCACTTATGAATAATCGAGAAACAAATGAGTTCTACGATATTATACGCAGTCGTCAAAGTGAAATGGAGCATATTGCCAAGATGAAATTGGACCAAAACTTCATGCTTTTTCGTGAGTTCTACTCGACCCCATTCTTCCGAGAGCAACCAGCCAACTGGCTACTCCCTTGGACAGATGATGCATTGCTCAATATAGAAGAAGGTGATCGCGAAGAGATTGGCAGTCTGATGGATCTATGGCCCATGTGCGATAGCGACAAATATGCACTCGCCCAAATGTACAAATCTTTTAAGCTAATGATTCAGAGTCAATTATCTATTGATTCTCTCCGAGAAGTAGGTGTAGATATGCAAGGTCGCAGTATTGTTACCAATGGCTATGTGCAGCAACTCTATCGCTTCTTTCGTTTAGGCGGTTCTTCGATCAACTCCACCACCAAAACTACAGGAAGTGGCGTATTCGAAAGAGCATACAATCTCCGCGAGTTATTAGTCTATCGCCTCGTAGTAATCGGCTCCCAAGCTCAAGCAACCATCAACCAACTATTAGCCTAATTCAATCCAACATCTGACCAAAGTTATTGGATAGCTGAATCATTTGATCGTATTCCTCAGGCGAAAGATCGTAGAAATAGTAATTGCGGGGATCCACAGGTTTACCATTCAAACGCACCTCATAATGTAAGTGAGGACCTGTAGATTTACCTGTATTACCCACCAACGCAATAATATCCGAACGACGTACTTTCTGCCCTGTTCGCACCAGCGATTTATACAAGTGAGCATACAGTGTTTCATAGCCAAAACCATGGTCTAAAACTACCGTATTACCATAACCTTGCTTCCAACCTGTAAACTTCACAATCGCATTACCCGTAGCAAAAATCTCCGTGCCTGTAGGTGCGGTAAAGTCCATACCTTGATGAAATTTGCGCACATGATACACGGGGTCGATACGCACACCAAAACCTGAAGCTACACGCTTCAAATCCTTATTGAGCACAGGTTGAATAGCTGGAATATTCTCCATACGTATCTCTTGCGTCTTCGCCATCTCCAGCACCTCATCATACGACTTGGCTTGCACGTACAATTCCTTTTCCAGCACATCCACCTTCAGTACCAAATCTGCTGATAGTTGGCTGTTATTCATCTGCGCTAATTCTTCGTAATAAGATATTTTGCGTTGTGTACCTTGACGAATACTCAGCGGTATTGGCTCTGCACCAAACAACACGCGATAGAGATTATCATCGCGCTGCTGCAAATCAGTCATCACAATCTGCATCTGGTCCACTTGTCGATTCAGCGTCTCCATTTGCGATTGAAGAGCCTCTTTCTCACGAAGTAATTGCTTCTCACGCGGTGATGGGAAGAATGCTAAAAATAGGTACAAAAAGATGATACCTAATACGATACCACTTAATACATAAATACCCGTTTGGCGCAACCAATAGCGCAAACCATGCTCCACTTGCTCTAAAACAAGCGTATCAGGATTGATTTTATATTTCTTTTTTATTGCCATATATCCTTGCCTTTAACCTATAGCGGCTATGCCGCGTCCTATAGCCCTTTAGGACGTCCAATAACCTTTCGTCTTTCGCCTTTCCAAAAGAAGAAATACCCCTTTTGCTTCTCTTTCTCCTCTTTGCTTCGCGCGACATATACGGGCTCCATCGTGTAGGGGTTGAGTCCTGTGTAGAACATCGTTGTAGCCAATGTCATGGGTGTGGGAGTGAAATCCTGTACTTGTTCGGGGCGGTAGTGAAGGCGTTTGCATTGCTCCGCCAATTGTTGCATATCCTTGTTGGTGCACCCTGGGTGCGAGGAGATGAAGTAAGGTATCAACTGCTGGCGCAGCCCCGCCTCTGTGTTCACTTGTTCAAAGAAGCGGTGAAACTTCTCGTACTCTTGCCACGCGGGCTTGCGCATCAACTTTAGCACCTCACTGATAGTGTGTTCGGGGGCTACTTTCAGTCGCCCCGACACATGCTTGGTGATGAGTTCGCGTCCGTATGCCTCGTTCATTAGGTCATAACGTATGCCGCTGCCAACAAACGATTTCTTGATGTATGGCAACGCGTCCACGCGTCTGTATATCTTCATAAGGGGTGCAAAATCCTGATTGAGGTTCTTGCATATCGTTGGGTGCAAGCAGCTGGGGCGGGCGCATTTCTCACATAGACTCATGTCTTTGCCGTGCATGCCGTACATATTTGCCGAAGGCCCACCCAAATCGCTCAAGTAACCCCTCCAATCGGGCAGGTCCTTCAACTTATCTATCTGCCTAAGTATGCTGGCCTCCGAGCGCGAAGCAATCTGTTTACCTTGATGTGCGGCGATGGTGCAGAAACTGCAACCGCCAAAGCATCCGCGGTGCATACATACCGAGAAGCGAATCATCTCGTAGGCGGGTATGTGTTTGCCTTTGTATTTCGGGTGTGGATGATATTGGAATGGTAGGTCGTATATCTCGTCTAGTTCCTCGGTCGTCATCGTGGGGTAGGGTGGATTCACCACTACATACTTATCACCCACGGGCTGAATGATAGTGGCGGCATTGATCTTGTTGCTCTCTGTCTCGATGAGTCGGAAGTTCTCCGCGTGTACCCGCTTGCTCTTCAGAGCCTCTTCGTGGCTACGAAGTTGACAGTTGACCGTTGACCGTTGGTATTGCCTTGTGAGATATGCAGTTTGTGGTATGTCGTGCAGTTGTACACTGTCAACTGTTAATTGTGCACTATTTGCTAATCGCTCTGCGATTGCAAGCACTTGCTTTTCCCCCATGCCATAGACGAGGATGTCGGCTTGGCTGTCCACTAGGATGCTGGGCATTAGGCGGTCCGACCAATAGTCGTAGTGCGTCAGTCGTCGCATGCTGGCCTCTATACCGCCAATCACGATAGGCACATCGGGATACAACTCCTTGAGGATATTGCAATAAGTAATGGTGCAATAGTCTGGTCGCATTCCTGCCCTACCCTCTGGTGTATAGGAATCATCCGAACGCAAACGTTTAGCAGCTGTATAATGATTCACCATCGAATCCATACTCCCCGAAGTTACAGCAAAGAATAGCCGTGGTCGTCCCAGTTTGGTGAAGTCACGATGGTCGCCTCGCCAGTCGGGTTGAGGTACGATGGCGACTTTGTATCCAGCGTGTTCGAGTACGCGTCCGATAACGGCAGCACCAAAAGCGGGATGATCAATGTATGCGTCCCCTGAGAAGAGGATGACATCCACTTCATCCCATCCACGGAGTTCTAGCTCCTTCTTAGTGGTGGGCAGATATGCTTTGAGATCGATGCTTGCTACCATGACAATTATTTACTTCGTAAATATCGGCGACAAAGGTACAAAAAAATACTCACATACGCAAGCGCGAGAGAAGATTTTTGAAAAATATGTGAGTGAAGCAGAAGTATGTGCTGCGTAGGCTGGAAGTAGTTACGGAGAACTGTCTATAGGTTACGGGTTCTTGACGGGTTCATAACGGGTTGATAGTGACACATCGTAAGCCTATCCATGGCCTATCTGTGGCTTAAACTGAGGATAAAATGAGATAGCCTCATATCTTATCCATTATCGCCTCATCCTACGGACACGTTCTCGGACATTCTAACAAGTCCGTAGAAATTCATTTTACAATCTTTTCTCCCTGAAAATCAAGGACTATTTTTGTTTACGCAGTATGGCGGTTTGGTCGTTATTGTCGTTTTCAAACTGTCAAAAACGACAAAAACGACATTTCTGCCACATTCGTTTTCGTTTAATCCCTCGCGTGGTATTTTTTTTGAAAAAGTTTTCGCGTGCCGAAGAATCGCTTGCGATTAATCGTTTGAGCCCATGGGGCGAGATAAGACGATTGTGCCGAAAGTACCATAGCTTCCCTGTGGGCTACGCGACAATTTCGCGACCACTATAGCACATCTGGTGCCTAAATGTATCACAGCGAAGGCTTTTAGTTTTCCATTTTCACCTTTCCGTTTTCCTTACGCATCTATATATTAAATGCTACCTTATCGAAAAAAGTGCAAACCCACGAATTGGATTTGCACCTTCTTCGGCGTTCACATTCTTGTGACGCCATTAGCCCACGGTTTATTGGATTCGCGTTCCTGTTGCGTTGTACCAATGGTCTTGATGGCGGATGAGAAGTCTGCCCTCTTGTAGTATTTTCTCTGCGGTCTGCGTTTCCGATAAGATAGTCTCGATGGCAGTGGACTCCCCTTCGGTGGAGAATGTGCCCTCGCTGGTCTCAATCACCTCTTCCTCCGCGTCTTTGGCTATCATGCTGAAAAAGTATTCTGTTCCCGATTCCAGTCCCTCAATTTGGCAGGTGAATACCGAGCTGGACGAAGCCATAGCGGCACGGCGCTTCGGAGATTCAGGGGTCTGTGAATCGATCAACTGACCATACGCATTGAAGTGCATGATGGCAATCACGGTCTGTTGGTCGGCGGACATCACGGTCAGTGTGTAGGTTTCTGCGTCCTCGTAACTGAGCCATGCGAAGGTAACGAAGTCGTAACCGGGTTCTGCGATTACCGGTTGCGAGGCGGTAGGAATATCCCCACAAACATAAGACATCAGTTGCTTGCCTTTGTTCACCCAATTACCATCCTCATCGCGACCGTACCAGCCTTCTCCGAGGAAGTTTCCATACACATCGAACATGCGTACAATTGCACTTATTGCTACCCATACCGTGTCTCCCTCAGGCATCCCAAAGTCGTAGTTGGCGATGGGGACGTCCTGTTCGTTGTACTCTGTTTCAAACTTGAACTGTCCTTGCCAACGGTTTTTCTCTGTATCCCAATAATAGGTTGCTTGGCTCAGCAATTGGTCAGTGCTGCTAAAAGTGGCCTCTACCTTAGTCGACTTCACCCATCCCTGCGTCTCTTGGTTGTAATTCAAACGGATTTGGCAGGTTTGCTGGCGGGTGGCACTGTATGTATATTCAGTCCGAGATGTGGGCACCCATGTTCCATCGAAGAACTCGTGTTGCTCTTCTGTAGCACGCAGGTTATCATCGTCATAGGCATAAGTGACCATCTCGCGGACAGAACGATAGACCTCTGTGCCGTACCTATAGTAGTCCGTTCGGGAGTTGATGATACGGTTCTGCGCATCGGTTTCATAGGTGCTTCTTTCCGTGAGACGCAGGTCGTATGGTGGATAGTCCGCCTCTTTGTAGAACTCTTTCCATACCAGCTTTCCGTCCTCGTATCCATATATGTATTTTTGATATATTCTGTCGCCACCGGTACCCCAGATGTAGAGCAACACATTACCTTGCGCATCATACTTGTAATATACATAGTTGGTCACTTGCAACGAGTCCAAATGGTCTATGTAATAGTATGATGCTTTGTACAAGGTGGTGTCAGTTGTCTTTGTCTCTTGCATATCACGAACTTGCCATGCTCCGTTTTTCCAAATAAAGTAGGCGTAGTAGATGCGCTCATCGTTTTCGTTATAAGCGTACTCATATTTGTGATTTTCCACCCACGCATCGTCTATGAAATCATAGTCAATCTGCTCTATCTCGCGCCCCTGTTCATCGTAAGTGGTTATTGATTTTTTGTATTCTTTCCATTGGGTGGTGTCGGGTGCGCTGCTATTCCAAATCTCCATGGTTACCACATTGCCGTTGGTTATGCAACGGATCTTGGAACCACTCACGGGATACCAAGTGTTATCATCATAGTTCCATGAGTGGGTGAAGGTGATGTTCGTTGTGTCTTGGGGCAAGAAGATATGGTCAAAATAATTGTACCTTCTGCAATGCCATCCTGTATCCCTCATTTCATAGTCAAACGAGGCTATCATCACCTTGTCTTTGTCGTAGTAGTAATCAGATTTTTCCATGGGAACGGTGTCGTTTTGGAAGAACATCGCCCCCACTACGACACAGTTGTTCGGGTTTTCCTCGTTCAGTTGTTCAACAGTGGCACGGCGCTGTGCCAAATCCTGCCGACTCTCGTCCGCCATAATGGCGATGCTGCAAGCAAGGGCAGCAAATAATAGTAGTTTTGTTTTCATAATCGATAAATGTTTGTTATAGTTTGTTATAGTAATAAAAAAAGTAACTCTGCGTCAAGGTGCCACAAAGTTACTGTCTTATTCGCTAATCAGCAAATTATTTCGTACAAACAGGTATCAAATCGTACAAAAAACCATTATTGCGGTGATTGACCGGTGAATTTGCGATAATTCCGCACAAAAGACTGCTCGCTGTTGAAGCCGGACTTGACGCTTAGATAAGAGATAGTGGCGTCGGTTTCCCTCTCTTTCAATCGTTGTGCATATCGGATACGCTGTTCGTTGATATAGTCGGAGAACGATACCTTCAGCGTCTGATTGAGGTAGTTGCTCAGATAGGTGCGGCAAGTCCCGACACGCAGTGCCAAATCGTTTAGTTTCAGGTTCGGCTCTAAAAACACCTGCTCGTCTTCCATCAGGTGCTGCAATCGGGCGACGAACTGCGCTTGCTCTTCGTCAGACACAGGGGTGGGCAACTCCTCTTCCGAACCAAGCGGCTGGCACTCTTCGCTCTGCATCTGCCGAGCCGAGAAACTATATCGGTCGCCCACATAGAAGAGGATGAACAACATCGTTGAGAAGAGTAGCGAGGGGATGGCAACCAACAAGTCTTCACGAAATGTGTCGCGCCCAATCGCACTGAATATAATTGAAAACAGCGAGGTGAGTGCAAAGCATGTGAGCAACCACTGAATGCCTCGGCTGGACTTATCCGTTGTGTTTGAATAGGTGTTCTGGATGTCGCGCTCCAAACGATACAGACGCACCAGTCCCATGGCACACACATATACTATGAGCAACACAAACACTACGGATTGTATTGTTCGAATGGGATAGGAAGGAAACAGCAGGTGGATTGCCGGCAACAAGAGGGCGGGGAGCAGTAGCAACAGATTAAGAGCGGTAGGCCGTCTTCGGTAGTCCGTTAGCAGCACGATATACAAATAAAATAGCGGATATACAGCCAATGAACACATCATCCACAGAGACTCTACATAAATACTGTGTGCCTCTGATAAATAGTGTGCGTGGCAACCATACAGCACGGTGCATACTCCTGCAAATAACAGCAACATCCGTTGGGCATCGCTGTGCTCATGCCATCGCAAGGCATACAGAATCGTCCACAGCAAGCACACCACAAAGGGTAATACGCAAAAAATGGAATACATCATGGCACTTTACAAAAATTCCGCGGCAAAGGTACACTTTTTTTTTGAGATGTGCAAGAAAATGACGACTTTTTCGCCATTTTCAGTTTAGAGGACGCTCGCGTGGCGAGCTACAGTTTAAGAGCACCCCATAACGCCACGAGCGTTATCGGGGACCCCGCTGAGGTTAGAGGCAAGGTATACCCGAATAGTATTCGTCAAGAATCAATAATATACTATCAATACGAATGGTAAATTAAGGAAAATTCATTGCCATAAAGCGAAAAATTGTCATTGCGTGTTGTGTATTTAAAATAATTCTC
>CAMEKM010000034.1 GCA_945921355.1 uncultured Bacteroidales bacterium | reverse complement strand
GTAATCGAGTCAACCTTTTTCAGGTTTAGTCACAGGTTTAGTCACTTTTTGTAGGAGAGGAGTTGAGTCGGAGTTTTCTCGGTCGTCGGTCGGTCGTCGGTCGGTGGAATAGTGGAAGGTATAAGAGAGGTAAAGAGAACGACAATATTAATAAAACGCACTTTTTGAGTTTGGGAGTTCCTTGGTTCGTCCTTGGTTCTTATCTCGCCTAAGGGGCTCGAACGATTATTCCGTCTTTGGTTCGTCCTTGGTCTTTTACCCGAGAAAAACAAGGAAGGTACAAGGGAGATAAATCTTAATAAAACGCCTTTGCTCAAATACAAAAAGGCGTTTATGGTTACTCAATATGTATCTCAGGCACTTCTTCTTCGCTGGCAGCCATGGCAGATTGTTGGCGAGCATGCAGTTCGTTTTGTTCGCGAGCAACACACATGATGATGCCAAAATAGATACTGGTGATGAGCGCACTCGTACCACCACGACTGATCATCGGCAGCGGTTGCCCTGTGACAGGACCAATACCTACCGACACCATCATGCTGACCAAGGCTTGGCAAGTGAGCATCAGTGCCAATCCCATGACCATGAGCATGGCGGAATAATCGGCATACTTGCTGCTGCTAAGGCATGAGCGGAAGAGAATAGCTAGATAAAGCAGCATTAGGAATAGTGCTCCGATGATGCCTGATTCTTCGACAATAATCGCAAAAATATAGTCGGCAAACGCTTGTGGCAAGAAGTCGCGTTCTTGGCTATTGCCTGGCAAGACACCCAATGGCGAGGCTCCACCACGTGCGATAGCCACCTTGGCGATAGAACGTTGGTAGTTGTCATCGGTGAGTTTGAACTCCTGGTCAGGAATCTTCCACTCGGCAATCATATCATCGATACGCCCCACCCAAGTAGTGGCACGTTTCATCACACCTTCCACCCTGCGGTTAGGTTCGATATATACTTTCTCGACAAAGAAATAGCCCGCAATAAGCAAGAAAACAGCAATCAACAACGTCGTTCCCCAATACTTGATATGTACGCGTGCAAGAAAGAAAAGCAGGAAAACGATTCCACCCAATAAGATGGCAGTCGAGAGGTTGCCCACCATGATTAAACCGCAAACCACTACTGTGAGTGCAAGCACAATGAAGAAGTATTTCTTCTCATCTTGTTCGTTTTTGATTCGACTCAGCAAATCGCTAACTACCAGAATAAGAGTGAGTTTTGATAATTCAGACGGCTGAAAAGTGATGCCAAAAATACGCAGCCAACGTTTGGCACCATTGATCTCTACACCCATACCCGTGAAAGTCAGTAAGAGAAAAACAATCGATATAGCCAACCCTAAATAACTGGCAATACGAATAAACTTGCTTGGCACGAACTGCAATCCAAATGCGAGCACCACACCTGCCGCAATAAAGAGCATCTGCTCCATGATTGGTCCCAGAGTGGAACTATTCTTCTCAAACGCAAGCGTACTACTTGCAGAAAACAAGGCCAGTATGGCAACAATGATGAGTATGCCAAAGAGCACCCAGTACACCTTGTCGATGTAGTTGCGCTGTTGAGCGAGGCGAGATTTATAGTCAGATAGATTCATATGTGCAGTTTAGTGTTTAGTGTTTAGAGAGTACGTACCGCTTGCATAAACTGTTCTCCACGATCTTCGTAATTCTTGAAGAGGTCAAAACTTGCGCAGCAGGGCGACAGCAGCACCGTATCTCCTTCGTTAGCAGACTGATAAGCTGCCTGCACTGCATCTTGCAAGTTGTCGGTAGAGATGTACGTGAGGCGATGAGGCGATGAGGCGATAGGGCTATAGCCTAATGCCTCAAAGTGCTGAATCAGTTTGCGATTGTCCTTACCCATGAAAATCAGTGTATGGCATTTCTCACGGACCAACTCATCTATTTCGCTATAGTCGTTGCCTTTGTCTGTTCCCCCAAGAATAAGCACAGTAGGAGTGGTCATACTCTCAAGCGCGTACCAACAAGAGTTCACATTCGTGGCTTTGGAGTCATTCACATAGCGCACCCCTTTCACCGTAGCCACATATTGCAGACGATGGTCCACGCCTGCAAACTGCTGCAGACTCTCACGAATCACATCGTTGTGGATATTCAATATCTGTGCCGCCAAACCTGCAGCCATGGAGTTGAGTTGGTTGTGTTTGCCCTTCAGACTGAGTTCATCCAATGACACGCGAAGTGGTGCGACATCAGGTTTGACACTCACCACCAAATGACTGCCATCGGTATATGCCACGTTCTGCTCATTGCTGCCAAAAGGATACAATGTTGCCTGTGGTTGAATACGCGCTATCTCGCGATTGATGACTGGGTCTTCGCTCCAGTAGATGAACGCATCCTTGCTCGTTTGGTTGCGCGTGATACGGAACTTAGCATCTACATAATTTTGGAACTGATGGTCGTATCTATCCAAGTGGTCAGGCGTGATATTGAGCAAAATGGCAATATCCGCCTTAAAGTCGTAGCAGTTGTCCAATTGGAAAGACGAGAGTTCAATCACATAGTACGCATGGTCCTCTTGCGCCACTTGCAATGCCAACGAATTGCCGATATTACCTGCCAAACCCACGTCTAATCCCGCACGACGCAGCATGTCAAAAATCAGTGAGGTGGTCGTGGTCTTACCATTTGAACCTGTGATACAAATCATCTTGGCGTTGGTGTAACGCGCAGCGAACTCAATCTCCGAGAGGATAGGCGTGCCTTGTGCTATGAGTTGCTTCACCAGCGGTGCCGTGAGTGGAATACCCGGTGACTTAATCACCTCGTCAGCATTGAGAATGAGTTCGGGCGTGTGCTTGCCCGACTCCCAAGCAATGTGGTGCTGGTCAAGCAGAGCTTGGTACATGGGAGCAATCTCTCCCATATCGCTCACAAACACTTCCATACCTTTGGCTTTCGCCAATATGGCAGCTCCTGTGCCCGATTCGCCTGCACCTAAAACAACAATTCTTTTCATAATTAGGTTAACGTATTTTAAGGGTTAATATAGCCAATGCCGCTAAAATCAAAGTCACGATGCAGAAGCGCAATACAATCTTACTCTCATGTTGCAACGGACCTTTGCCTTGGAATAACACTTTGCACGTAGGGTCGTTGCGGAGTACTTGTTCCATAGAGGTGCGGTAGTGGTCGTGCAACGGAGTACGTTTCCATACGCGCATACGCGTGCCTTTTTTCTTTGCAAACTTATATACTTGCGTCTGAACGATCACGCTCACGCTCTCCATGAGGAAGATACCGCACAAGATAGGCAAAAGCAACTCCTTGTGGATAATCACAGCGCACACGCCAATGATACCTCCGATAGTTAGACTACCTGTGTCGCCCATGAATACTTGCGCTGGAAAACCATTCCACCAAAGGAAGCCAATCAGTGCACCTACAAACGATGCCATAAATACCACAAGTTCTTCGCTACCAGGGATATACATCACATCAAAATAGTCGGAGAACACTACGTTGCCACTGATATATGCCAGTACAATCAACGCCACGCCAATGATGGCAGAGTTACCAGCACACATACCGTCCATACCATCGTTGAGGTTTGCACCATTGCTCACCGCAGCCACTACAAAAATAGTCAGTATCACAAAGAATATCCAACCTGCCTTGTATTTATTCGTTTCGCCCAAGAAAGAGAACATATCCGCGTAATTAAAGTTGTGCTCTTTTACAAACGGAATGGTAGTGCGAGTGGACTTTACTTCAGGTGTCTTCTCAAATACTGTGATATTATTCTCGATATGCGATGTAACTCGCTCGTGCATAGTAGCTTCTGGGCTATAGCGAAGGGTCAGTCCTACTATCAAACCCAATGTGATTTGCCCTGCAATCTTCACCCAACCATTCAGTCCCTCTTTGTTGCCTCGGAAAGTCTTGATATAGTCATCGGCAAAGCCTAAAGTACCCAAAATCAGCGTAGTGATGAGCATCAAAATCATATACATATTGCTCAGTTTACCCATTAACAGACATGGAATCAGCATGGCAGCAATAATCACTACGCCACCCATCGTAGGCACACCCTTCTTTGCCACGTTAAATGGGTCAATCTTCTCATCGCGCTGTGTCTCGGAGATGTTTTTGCGTTTGAGCAACTGGATAAACCAATTACCCACCCAAATACTGATACACAAGCCCATCACGCCTGCTACGATGGCGCGGAACGAGATATAGGTCATCAATCGTGCCCCTGGCACATCACCTAAGAAATTAAACAATTCGTATAACATAATTCTTGCCTTTAAACTCTAAACTGTAGCCGCTTTGCGGCGTTCTCTAAACTATAAACATCCCTTCACCACTTCATGGTCATCAAAATGGTGCTTCACGCCTTTAACTATCTGATAATCTTCGTGTCCTTTGCCTGCCACCAGTATTACATCGCCCTTTCGAGCCAAGGTGCAAGCCGTCTTGATAGCCGACTCGCGGTCTTCTATAATCAGCGTATGGCGCAACTCCTCGTTGGTTAATCCTGCTGCCATGTCTTTCAGAATATCAGCAGGCTCCTCATCGCGAGGATTATCAGATGTCAAAATCAGTTGCGTACTCAATTGATATGCACTCTTCGCCATAATCGGACGTTTACCTTTATCTCTATTGCCACCGCAACCCACCACTGTAATCACTTGCGCAGGTTCGGTACGTTTACCCGCATTGGCTGCCACAATCTCATTGATAGTCTTAAGCACATTCTCCACCGCATCGGGGGTGTGCGCATAGTCTATCACTGCTGTCCAACCCTTAGGTGAATGGATTGTCTCGAACCTTCCATTCACAGGCTGCAACCCACTCAAGATACGCAGCACTTCCATTGCATCTTCGCCCAACGCCACCGCAGCACCATAGATCAATAGCAAGTTGCTCACGTTAAAGCGACCCACCAATGGCACAAACACTTCGGTGTTCACCGCGCCCAATGTACTTTGCACGCGCAGCAGCATACCATCGAAGCCCTCCTCCAATATCTTGCCACGGAAATCTGCCATGCTGTGGGTGGAGTAAGTCAGCACGCGACCGCGACAGTTTTGCGTCATCACCAATCCATTCTTGTCATCTATATTCGTTATCGCAAACGTATTTTTGCCCAAACGGTCAAAAAGCAGCTTCTTCGTATCGCGGTAATTATCAAATGTCTTGTGGTAGTCCAAGTGGTCGCGTGTCAAATTGGAGAACAATGCTCCCACATACTCCAAACCTGCAATACGTTCTTGCGCGATGGCGTGGCTACTGACTTCCATAAACGCGTGCGTACAACCTGCAGCCACCATTTTAGCAAGCAATGCATTCAGTTCCAATGCATTAGGCGTCGTATGCGTCGCAGCCACAGCCTCATCATCTACATAATTCACCACCGTCGACAGCAGTCCTGCTTTGTAGCCCAATGCTTTGAAAAGTTTGTATAGCAATGTCGCAGTCGTTGTTTTGCCATTCGTGCCCGTCACGCCCACCAATTTCAGTTGCTTGCTAGGTTCACCATACCAATAGTGCGCCATCCTGCCCAACGCCTCATCACTGTTTTTCACTAGGATATAGCATACGCCATCGTCCTTGATATACTCCTCTTTCTCCAGTACCACAGCCACTGCACCTTTCGCCACACATTGCTCAATATATGCGTGTCCATCGGCTGCCGTACCCACTTGCGCCACAAACAAACAACCCTCACCCACACGGCGCGAATCAAACTGAATATCAGCCACTTCTCTGTTCGTGTCGCCCACTACGCGCAACACGTCAATCTCTTTGATAAGTTCCTGTAGTTTCATTTCTCTAAACACTAAACAATAGGCGCATCGCGCCGTTCACTAAACATAAAACGCTATTCTTTTACCTTCATTACTAATTGCCCGTCATCAATCACATACTCTCCCGCATACGCCATAGTCTTTTCCGCAATATGCCGCACCACGCTACCGCAGTCCATTCCTGCATCGTATGGCCATTGTGGTCCGTGAATCACGCAAATACACGTGTACTGAGGATTCTCCTCTGGGAAATATCCTACAAACGACATACGGTGACGGCGATTGTTATAGCCTTTTTCCAAAATTTGTGCCGTACCCGTCTTACCTGCAATAGCTACCAAATCACTCTGCGCTTTGCGTGTACCCCAGGGATTGACTGACGCAGTACCCAAAGTATCATTCCACACCACATCGTGCAGACATTCGCGTATGCCTTTAAGCGTAGATGCACTACACATGCTACTTCTGATCACACTACTCTCAAACTCCTCAATCAGCTTACCATTCTTGCGTATCTCCTTGACCATCAACGGAGTAATCATCTTTCCATCATTGGCAATACCATTATAGAACATCAGCATCTGCAGTGGACTCAACTCCACCGAATAGCCATATGCCATCTTTGAGATTGTCACTGTGTCGTTCGGCACATTGATCAATGCTTGCTTTGCACCAGGGATGGTGTAGTCCACGCTATCACATAATCCCATGTTTTTCAGCTTCTTAACAAACTTTTTCGCACTACCATCATACCCTTCCGTCACAATCTTAGCTAGAGCAATATTGCTACTCACTGCCAACGCCTGACGAATATTATAGATTGTATCCGCAGGGTGCGCATCGGTGTGTTTTGAGCCGTGATACGTCCAACCTTTTTCATATACGCGAATCGTATCTTCCATATCCACTTTACCATCATCCAACGCTGCCATCATCGAAATAGTCTTAAACGTTGAACCTGGCTCCATACGTATAACGGCGTGATTAGCAACCTCATAGTATTGTTCATCCTCTCCGCGATCCAAGTTACTCATCGCCTTAATCTCACCTGTGTGCACATCCATCAAAATCACGCATCCCCAATCCGCTCGGGTATGTTCCAAACGTTTACGGAGTGCTGTTTCACAAATATCCATCAGATTGGCATCAAACGTGGTGTAGATATCACAACCATTCTTTGCCTCGCGAATAGGCACATTCTGCCAACCGCCTGCAATTTTCTGCCTTACACTCATACCATCTTCGCCTCGCAGATACGAGTCATATCGCATCTCCAAGCCCGACTTGGCTTCTCCACTGGCAGCATAGATATTGCCTATCGTTCTGCTACCCAGACTGTTAAAGGGTTTTACGCGCAAGTTCAAGTCTTCTGCATAAAAACCACTCTTATATACTCCACGACGAATCAATGGCAACTCTTTGATTTCTTTCAACTGAGTATAAGATATATGCTTGCTACTCAGTCGGATATTCCTTGCCTTCCTTGATTTGCTGCGATAGGCATTCACCATTCGAGCGC
Organism: uncultured Bacteroidales bacterium; assembly: GCA_945921355.1. GTDB lineage: Bacteria > Bacteroidota > Bacteroidia > Bacteroidales > Paludibacteraceae > Colicola. The sequence goes on along the minus strand of CAMEKM010000034.1, from coordinate 10,740 downwards.
GGTATTCTTCTTTCGTTTGGTCGCCCACAATCCTGCTCAATCCCTCTGCAATACTATCCACATGCGACCAAAACAGTTCGCCATTATTCATATGCAGCGCCTCCACGCGAGTGTCCATATGAATGCTATATTGAGGCACACTACTTGCCAGCAGTCTTCCCTCACAATCAAAGATATTGCCTCGTATGGCCCTGATTGTCTTATAATTAGACTCTCGCTGGTCCACCAGACTCTCCCACTGCTCGCGTTGAGCGGTTTGAATCACAACAATGCGAACAAACACCACTACAAACAGCAGAGCTATCATCACAAACACGATAGCAAAACGCAAAATAGTATGTTTCAGATTCTCGCTCATTGTATTCGAATAGCAGGTTTATTACTCTCGGTCACTTTGCTGCCTTTCTCTTTCAGCATTTTCGAGATAGACGACTGACGGCTCTTGTTCATCAGTTCCGAGTTTACGGTCAACTGGGTCATCTGCACATCTTGCAGCTCTTTTTGCAGATCGCTCAACATGCGTTGTTGGCGTTGCGATTGATAGCCGCTATAGATATAGATGAATATCAGTCCGCTTATCAGTAGGAGCAATTTATATTGTTGCTTAAACCACCCGTGGCTTAGCACATTTCCGCTCAATATTTCTTTAATCGATAGTTTTGTCATAATTCATCATTCTAAACTATCTTCTCCGCCACTCTCAGTTTTGCACTTCTGGCTCTCGGATTGCGCGCTACTTCTTCTTCGCTAGCGGTCATTCCCTTCTCGATTACCTTAAACGGACTCAGTATGTTGCCATAAAAATCCTTCTCTATCTTCCCTTCCAAGTTTCCCGAACGCAGAAAGTTCTTCACCATTCTATCTTCCAACGAATGATAGGTCAGTATCACTATCCTACCTCCGGGTTTCAGCAAGTCTTTGGCTGCCAGCAACATCTCTCTCAGTGCACCCATCTCATCATTCACCTCTATACGTAGTGCTTGAAACAATCTCGCCAAATCTTTCTTTGCTCCTGTGGGTATATCCAGCTCCCGATACCCATTATCCAATAGCTGCGGAGCAGCATCCATTAGCCCTACAGGGCGTCCCATTACCACTTCCACCAACTCCTCCGTCCGCTCTATCGCTTTCTGCTCTCTTGCTTTCACAATCTTCTTCGCAATCTGTCGCGAGTTTTTCAGCTCACCATATATATGTAGTACGCGCGCGAGGTCTTCTTCGCTGTATGTATTCAGAATATCCGCCGCCGTCTTACCTCCCGTCTGATTCATTCGCATATCCAACGGAGCAGAGAAACGAAAACTAAATCCTCTTTCTGGACAATCAAAATGGTGGAACGACACTCCCAAGTCTGCCAACAAGCCATCTATCTGCTTCACGCCGTAGTAGTCCATAAAATTCCGCAGATAACGGAAATTCCCATGCACAAACTGCCAGTTGTCTTGGTGCATTACATTTTGCAATGTGTCCAAATCCTGATCAAAAGAATACAACTTGCCTTGTTCGCTAAGTTGGTCCAAAATTGCCCTCGAGTGTCCACCGCCACCGAAGGTCACGTCCACATACAATCCATCGGGTTGAATGTTCAACCCTTGGATTGTCTCTTTCAGCATCGCGGGAATGTGATAAATCTCATTCATAGTTGGTTAGGTTTAATGGCTCTTAAAGAATTCTAAATTCATAATCTATATTCTTTATTGTTAATTTGTTCCCATCCGAAAGCCTCGTGGGCTTGAGGATAAAGGAAGAAGGGCGGCGACCACAACGAACAAAGTGAGTTCTATGTCGTAAGCTCCTTCTGACGCGGCTGGGCTTTCGATTTCATGCGTATTCTGATGCGCTCGGCCAAGTCTTTTTGTGGCATTTGCTTCTCTGCGAACACGGTTGGGTTCCATATTGCAAAGCGGTCCAGCATGCCAACGAATAGGATATCTTGTTGTGCATCAATCATTTCCAAAGTTCTCTTTTGCAGCAGCACACGTCCTTGGCTATCCATATCCAACATCTCTGCCTCCGACATAAACTGCATCAATATCATCTGATCTTCTGGGTCCCATTCATCCAACGCTTCGCGCAGTTCGCTCACTTTCTTGTGCCAAACGTGTTCGGGATAGAAGATAACACACTCATTATCAGTATCTCTACGCATCACGATTTGCGTAGAACCCATCTCTGCAAGTATTTTTCTGTAACTTGCAGGAACAAACACGCGACCTTTTCCGTCCAACCGTGCTTCTATGTTTCCAATAAATGTGTTCATAACTCAAAATTCATAATTCAAAATTCTTAATTTTCTGAATTCGGCTGCAAAGTTACAAAAAATATTTCATATTCCCCACATTTCCCCACAATTTTTTTTTAAACAATGTTTTTAGTGTGTTTTCAAAAATTTTATCAACAGGTTAAGTGTCTGGAAAACAGATTAGTATAGACTTTATTATGTTTAGTGGGGAAAAGTGGGGTATTTTTGTGTTATTTTGTGTGTAATACAAATTATACATCGTAAATTTGGTACATTGTAAATATTTTTGTACCTTTGTAGCCTAAAACGTCAAATCTAAATATATGAAGTGTCTTATTATTGGTTCTGGTCCTGCTGGCTATACTGCCGCTATTTATGCTTCACGCGCTAACCTCCAACCTGTTCTCATTGAGGGCATGCAAGTAGGTGGACAATTGATGATTACCACAGAAGTGGAGAATTTCCCTGGCTATCCAGATGGCGTAGAGCCTTATCAAATGATGGACGATATGCGCCGTCAAGCGGAGCGTTTCGGCACCCAATTCGTATCTGGTATGGTTACAAAGGTGGACTTCTCTTGCTCACCAAAGAAAGTGTGGGTGGAGGATGACCAGCTTTATGAGGCTGATACTGTGATTATTGCTACAGGCGCAAGTGCTAAGTTCTTGGATATCCAGTCGGAGGAAGACTATAAGGGTCGTGGCGTTTCCGCATGTGCTACCTGCGATGGCTTTTTCTATCGTAAGAAGACGGTAGCTGTTGTAGGTGGTGGCGATACTGCTTGCGAAGAGGCAAACTACTTGGCTGGCTTGTGTGAGAAAGTATATATGATTGTGCGCAAACCATATCTCCGTGCATCTGAAATTATGCAACAGCGTGTAAAGAACAATCCGAAGATTGAGATTCTCTTCGAACATAACACGCTGAATCTCACTGGTAAAACCAAGGTGGAGGGGGCTGATTTAGTTTATAAGAAAGGTACTCCAGAGGAGGAAGTACGCCATATTGCTATTGATGGATTTTTCTTGGCAATCGGGCATAAACCCAATACCGATCTCTTTGCCGACTACCTCAATCGTGATGCAGAAGGGTATATCGTGGTGGACGGAGATAGTCCTCGCACGAATGTGGCTGGTGTATTCGCAGCAGGCGACTGCGCCGACCCACACTACCGTCAAGCCATCGTAGCGGCTGCTAGCGGATGCAAAGCTGCTATGGAGGCTGAGAAGTTCCTTGCAGCATTGATTTAGTACTATAAACAAAAAAGACTTCGAATTTTCGAAGTCTTTTTTGTGGTGCCACCAGGAATCGAACCGGGGACACAAGGATTTTCAGTCCTTTGCTCTACCAACTGAGCTATGGCACCCCTCTTTCTTCGCGAAAGCGGGTGCAAAGGTACTGCTTTTTTTTGGATTGACCAAATATTTCAGCGTTTTTTTTCTAAAAAATGAATATTTGCTTGCAAAAATCGCTAAAATTCGAGAAAGAAATGCTACCATCACTCCAAAATATTCAGCCGAAACGAATAATAACTCCATAATAACTCCATATTAACCCTTTATCAATCCCTTATCAATCCCTTATCAATTACGTACCATATACGTAGGATATACGTAAGATATACGTATGATATAGCAGTTAAAAAGCAATGAAGCTCGATATTATAGCATACGCACGAAATGGCTTTTCGCAGAAGTTTGGCATCCCTCGACAAAGTAGGGAGGATTCTTGTCTTGAGACACATATAATATTCACGCGCGCGTACCGCGTACGCGAAGCTTTGCGAGGAATAGAGGATTACTCACATTTGTGGCTGCTCTGGGGTTTTTCCGCGAATACAAAAGAAAAACCTGCCACCTGTCAACTGTCACCTGTCAACTCTCAACTGCCATGGTCTCCCACGGTGCGTCCGCCTCGTTTGGGTGGCAATAAGCGCATGGGAGTATTTGCCACGCGCTCTCCTTTCCGTCCTAATCCCATAGGATTGACCAGTGTGAAGCTGCTACGCATTGAGGAAACTGCGAATGATGGTCTTGTCCTCGTTGTTTCGGGGGCGGACTTGTTGGATGGTACACCGATATACGACATCAAGCCATACTTGGCATTTTCTGATAGTCACCCCGATGCAAAAAGTGGTTTCGCGGAAACCACACAAGATTATTTTTTGGAAGTGCAAATTGATGAGGGCTTGTTGAAAAATGCGCGTGCGCAGTCATGCCCATGGGAAGCATTGAAAGAAATCTTGAGTCAAGACCCGCGCCCTGCTTATCAGACTGATTCAGAGCGAGTTTATCACCTTGATTATGCAGGTTGGGAAGTCGATTTTCAAGTGAAAAATGCAACCGTTTGCATAAAAAACTTGCGCAAAAAATAGGGCGTTTTTCACTTTTACTTGTCTATGTCAAAAAAAAATAGTACCTTTGCAGGCTTGATATGGCTCAATGTGGACTTATAAAACGAATAATACCAATTAAATTTAATATGATGAAAAAGTTTTACTTCTTTTTGTTAGCATTTATGTATGCAGTATCTGCTAGTGCACGAGTGATTTATTTGGTTCCTAACGAATGGCAATCGGATAACGCGGCTTTGTTTGTTCATTCATGGGGAGGCGGTTCTGACATCGCAGGCAAAATGACTAAGGTGTCGGATAACTTGTATCAATATGAGATAGGGAGCAATACCAATTGTTTGTTTATACGTCAGTCGCCAGATTTGGGAAACCAAATCAATTGGGATCAGAAATGGAATCAAACAGCGGATCTTGCTATACCTGCAGATAAGAACTGCTATACTATTACTGGTTGGGGACCTAATGATGGTTCATGGAGCGCACAGGGCACAGTCACTCCTCCTACTCCAGACCCTAATGCCACATATTATGTGACAGGTTCTGCTGAACTCGTAGGTGCAGACCTTGCTTGGAGCGAAACAGCTATCAAGATGACCAAGAATGCTGAAAACAGTTTCTCTCATACGTTCAAGGATTTGGCAGCAGGTACCATATATCGTATGAAGATTACCAATGGTACTTGGGACCAACACTGGGGCTTCTCTGCTGTGCAAAACGCTCCAAAGGGGGTCGCAGGTGATAGCGATGACAACGTGGTCTTTAAGTTGGCTACAAAGGGTAATGTGGATGTCGCTTTCAATGGCGCGAGCATTACTGTTAAGGGAGATTTTACAGACGAGAAACCTATCAATGCTAACTCCGTTCCTTCAGAGTGCGAGGACGTGATGTTGCAAGCATTCTACTACGACTCATACCGAGATGGTGCCCCTGGTGATGTGCTTATAAATGGAAAACAATTAGGCAATACCAAATGGAATGTCCTGCTCAGCCAATCAGGTGAGATTGGTACTTATTTCGACCTCGTATGGTTGCCACCATCAGGCAAATCAGAGGGCGGAACGGGCTATCACCAAACTGTATATAGCAACCAAAATTCCGATTGGGGTAGTCAAAAAGATTTGCTAGAATTTATTAACCGCATGCACGCAGCCAATACCAAGGTGGTTGCAGATATCGTTATCAACCATGCTGGCGGTAAGTCATGGTGCGAATTCTTCCCACAAAACTTTGGTGAGTATGGTACTTTTGAACCCGATGCTTCTTGGATTGCTCAATCCGATGAAGTTAACTCCAATCCTGATGCAGGAGATTGCAAAGGCAAGGCTACTGGACCAGAAGATGGAGGCTACAATGGGCAAGACAACTATGGATCTGCGCGCGACTGGGCACACGCAAAACCCGAAGTGCAAGAGATGATGAAAGCGTATCTCAAATGGATGAAGAATGTCATTGGCTTCGACGGTTGGCGCTACGACTATGCACAGGGCTTCAAAGGCAAATACATTGATATGTACAACAGTGCTTCGGAGAACTACTTCTCAGTAGTAGAGTTCTGGAATGGTGACATGAACAACATCAAGAGTTACCTCAATGATGTAAACTGGAATACATTAGCATTTGACTTTAGTACCAAATATTCCGCTATTCAAGGTATTGCAGATGGAAAATATGAACAATGCAAGGAATCTGGACTCCTTGGTGCAGGATTAAGCAAGTATGCTGTCACATTCGTAGATAGCCACGACACCTATTTCGGTTGCGAAGGAGGTCGCGATAATAATGACGAGATTGGTGGCTGCGGTAAGTCTATGGAAGACTATAACAAAGACCGCGTGCTCGGTGCCAACGCATTTATCCTTTCTATGCCTGGTGTACCATGTGTGTTCTATCCTCATTGGGTAAAATACAAAGACGCTATTGGCAAGATGGTTCTGGCACGTAAGGCTGCGGGTGTACACTCTGAATCCAAAGTGAGCGACGAAGCAGGAAATGGCTTTTACAAATCAACCATCACGGGTAAACGTGGCTCAATCCGCCTCTTGCTCGGTCCTAATAGTGGCTTCAACACAACGCCAGCGGGATATACGTTGGCATACAAGGGCGGAAATTTTGCAATGTACTACACTACAACAGAGAAAGAAGTGCCTGTCTTGAGTATCACACCTACTACCACCTATAAGACAGAGACCTTTACCGTAGAGATGAGTGCCGTTGCTTTAAGCGGAACTCCAACTATTTATTATACGGTAGATGGCTCTGACCCTACTACTTCTGCAACTAAAAAGACTTATACCGCTGCATTCACTATCAATGGAACAGTTACCGTGAAAGCTTATGCTGAACTCAATGGCGTGAAATCAACAGTGCAAGAGGCTACATATACCTACCAACCACCACAAACTACACCTCTCACCGTGAAGTTCCTTCCTCCAACAGAGTGGGATGAGGTGCACCTTTATGCGTGGGATAGCAATGGTGCAGCATTGAATGGTAGTTGGCCTGGTAAAGAATGGACTACCAAGGATGCAGACGGATGGTTGTATCATATCTTTGATGCAAAATATAGCGAAGTAAATATCATCTTCAATAATGGCGCAGACGAACAGTCAAGCGACATCATATTGGATCAAGACGCTTGCTATAAATGGCAGGGTGGAGCAGAAGTGTTGAGTAGTGATTGCTCCCTATCTGACATTCCGTTTAGTTTAATCGTTAGCCCAGAAGGACAGAAGTATAAAACCGAGAATTTGACTATATCTATGACTACATTAGGCGAGAAATCAACTCCTACAATTTACTACACTTTAGACAACTCCGACCCTAAGGCTTCTTCTGCAAAGCAAACTTACACCGCGCCAATCACTATTCAAGGCAACAAAACTTTGAAAGCATATGCTGTAGATGGTAATAAGGAAACTGAAGTGCAAACACATACATATACGTACCAAGAACCTCAAAAGACCGCTTTGGTTGTGAAATTCATGCCTCCTGCTTCATGGACAACGGTATATCTCTACGCATGGGATATGGCTTCTACCCCTCTCTTGGACAAATGGCCTGGTACTGAATGGACGACCAAAGATGAAAATGATTGGTTGTATCACACCTTCCCAGAGGAAATGCGTGAAGTCAATGTAATCTTTAATAATGGCGAAGGTGTGCAAACATCCGACTTGTACGTAGATGAAGATGTATGTTATGTTTGGAACGAAGATGAACAAAAGGCTGAAATCGATCCAGAGTGTTCTGGTTCAGATGTTGAAAATATCGAAACGGAAAAAGACGTTCCTGCTCTGAATATCCATCTGCCAATGTACAATGTCCTTGGCCAACAAGTTACAGTTGATTACCACGGTGTGGTAATTCAAAATGGATATAAATATATCAAATAACCATTTTAATTATTCACTTATTAAAAAATTATTATTAACTTTTAAATTCATTTTATTATGAAAAAAATCTTTACATTATTTGCAGCATTGGCAATGGTGATATCAATGAGTGCGGTAAACATTGAAGAGGGAACTAAACTTTATCTTACCCCAAACGGAAACTGGAAAGTAGATAACGCTCGCTTTGCGGCTTATTTCTTTAACGGTGGTGGTAATAGTTGGGCAAGCATGACGTCTGTGGAGGGAGAAACAGATGTGTATGAAGTTTCTGCCCCAACTGGATCTTGGGAACAAGTCATTTTTTGTCGGATGAATCCAAATGCTATAGAGAACAATTGGGGTAATAAATGGAATCAAACTAAAAATTTAACATATGATGGCACCAAGAATCATTGTATTATAGAAGAAGGCGCTTGGGATAATTGTGGCTCATGGGTTGTATATGGTAGTGGAGAAACTCCAGAGCCAACTCCAAAACCAGATTCAGATGTCTACACTATCGTTGGTGATGAAGCATTGGTTGGATCTAATTGGAATACAACAGACACTAACAATGATATGCTTAAGCAAGACGATAATACTTATAAGTTGGTTAAGGAGAATGTTACATTATCTAAGGGAAGTTATGCGTACAAAGTTTGTAAAGGTCATACTTGGGGAACTGGAGAATATCCTTCAGGTCAAAATAATAAGGTTTTGACAATAGATGCTTCTGGAGTTTACAACATTACTTTTACATATGATGGTGGAGAAAGTTTAAATGCAACTCCTACTCTTGTAGAAGAGAAAGAGATTATACCAGTAATTCAATTAGCAGGAGAAATGACAGGTTGGAAAACTCCTGTCACCTTGACAGCATCTGCAGATGGTTTAACTGCTTCTACAACAATTACTATGGATGCTAAAACGTATGAATTTAAAATTGCTAAAGATGGAGTATGGTTGGGTAATAACGGTACAATGAAACGTGAAAACGATAATCAAGGATGGGATTTTAAGGTAGAAGATATAAACAATTGTAAGATTGAAGCTGATATTGCAGGTGATTATGTATTTACTTGGAATTATGACAAAAATCAACTTGCTATAACTTTCCCAAAGGCAACTCCTACAGAAGCAGTTGATAACGTAACTGTTGAGGAGGTTAAGGCTATTAAAGTTATCCGCAATGGTCAAATGTACATTTTGCGCGATGGCGTGTTGTACAATGCTATTGGTCAAGTGGCAGAGTAATCCTATTGGATTGAGATAAAACATAAGCACCTCAAAAAAGTGAGGTGCTTATTGTTTTTGTTTAGTAGAACAGGTTGTTCTATAAATACTATCCGTACTATGAATGCTAGTAGTACTATTCTCGCTATAGTAGATAGTGATGTGTCTTATTTCAGTTGCTTAAATGTCTCGCGCATGCTGCAAGCGGTGGTGATGATAGCGTGCAAGTCGTTGATATTCACGCGCTCTTGTGCCATTGTATCGCGATGGCGGATAGTCACACAATTGTCGTTCAAGGTGTCGTGATCCACGGTGATACAGAATGGTGTACCGATGGCGTCTTGGCGACGGTAGCGCTTGCCGATTGAGTCTTTCTCATCATAAGCGGTGTGTACGTCGTACTTGAGCATGTCCACAATCTCACGAGCTTTTTCAGGCAGACCATCTTTCTTCACGAGTGGCATGACGCATGCTTTCACAGGAGCAAGAATAGCAGGTAAGTTGAGCACTACACGAGTGTCGCCGCCTTCGAGCACCTCCTCCTTGTAAGCACCGCACATCACGCTGAGGAACATACGATCTACACCGATACTGGTCTCAATCACATATGGGGTGTAACTCTTGTTGAGTTCTTGGTCGAAGTACTCAATCTTCTTACCACTGTATTTTGCGTGTTGGCTGAGGTCGAAATCAGTACGGCTGTGGATGCCCTCTACCTCTTTGAATCCGAATGGCATGTGAAACTCGATGTCGGTAGCTGCGTTGGCATAGTGTGCCAACTTTTCGTGATCGTGGTAGCGGTAGTTTTCATCACCCATACCCAGTGCTTGATGCCATTTCAATCGGAACTCCTTCCAATATTCAAACCACTTCATCTCCTCGCCTGGACGAACGAAGAACTGCATCTCCATTTGCTCGAATTCACGCATACGGAAGATAAATTGACGTGCTACAATCTCGTTACGGAACGCTTTACCAATTTGCGCGATACCGAAAGGAATCTTCATGCGACCTGTCTTTTGTACGTTGAGATAGTTCACGAAGATACCTTGTGCGGTCTCTGGACGGAGGTAAATCTTCATTGCGCCATCAGCAGTACTACCCATCTCAGTAGAGAACATGAGGTTGAACTGACGCACGTCGGTCCAGTTGCGGGTGCCTGAGATAGGGCATACTATCTCCTCATCAAGAATGATTTGTTTCAATTCTTCCAAGTTGTTATCGTTCATCGCTTTGGCAAAACGCTCGTGAAGAGCGTCGCGCTTCTCTACGTGGGCGCGGACACGTTCGTTGGTTTGCTTGAACATCTCCTCATTGAAGCTCTCGCCGAAGCGCTTGCGGGCTTTGGCTACTTCTTTCTCTATCTTCTCATCGTATTTAGCCAATTGGTCCTCGATGAGCACGTCAGCACGGTAGCGTTTTTTGCTATCTTTGTTGTCGATGAGTGGGTCATTGAATGCGTCCACGTGACCAGAGGCCTTCCATGTGGTAGGGTGCATGAAGATGCTGGCGTCGATGCCGACAATGTTCTCGTGGAGCAT
>CAMEKM010000033.1 GCA_945921355.1 uncultured Bacteroidales bacterium | reverse complement strand
GCGCAGTACTCGAACCATCAGTTGTATCAGGCGTATCTGAATCAGGATGTGAGTTTATGGGGGGAGTATATTGCTTCGGCTCAGTGGGATAGTATGTCGGTGGAGGAGCAAAAGCAATTGCTCAACTATGAGTATGGCTACACGGCTGTGGCTTTGGGACAAGACACGGTAGATGCTACAGCGATGCTGGCGCGCTATGAGCAACATCTGGAGGCACTGAAATCCAACTTGTCAGAAGCAAGGTATAATGCCTATTTGACGAGTGTTTATACCTATAAGATGGCACTGGATAAGGTGCATCTCATGAGCTACGCGAAGCAACTTTTTGCTAGTATCAAGCGGGCTGCGGAGTTGGATAGCGAAGATGCCTTTGTCATGGCGATGATGGGGAATGTGGAGTTCTATAACCCCTTTGGCAGCAAGAAGAAGGCATTGGAATATTTGGAAAAAGCAGATAGTTTGTACCGTCTTTCGGCTGTGGAGTATGAGCAGTGGAATCATCACGCGGTTAGAATGACGATAGAGCAGTGCAAAGAGAAATTGAATAAGTAATTATGCGACTAATCAAAAATCCGTGGATAGGAGCAGAGGGTTATCATTGTTTTGGTTGTTGTCCAGATAATCCTTTTGGTTTGCAGATGAAGTTTTACGAGGAGGGGGATGATGTGGTGTGCTTATGGCATCCATCGGCTCGCTATCAATCGTGGGATAACACGCTGCATGGAGGTGTGCAGTCGGTGCTATTGGATGAGGTATGCGGTTGGCTGGTCTTTCATAAGTTGCAGGCATCGGGTGTGACGGCCAAGATGGAGACGCGTTTTCGCAAACCTGTAGTGATACGCCAGAAATATATAGAATTGCGTGCGCGTTTGCGTGAGATGAAGCGCAATATAGCCATTGTAGAGGGCGAGATACGTAGTGCAGACGGGGAGATTTTGGCAGAGTGTACCTGCACCTATTTTACTTTTGATGCGGCACACGCACCTGAGGGGGTGCCTTACCGCCCAACAGAACTAATTGGGGAAGAAGTGACGAGGGAGGAAGTAGCTTTGCAAGCTACGCTGAAGAGTTAGCCCTGCGGGCTGAAATTCACGAAGCAACCATTCATTCGCAAGGCGAATAACCCTTCACGAAGTAACCATTCATTCGCAAAGCGAATTGAAAACAAGAATTATGAAACACCATTTTTTACATTATATGGATCAAGTGATCCATAATCGTTGGCGAGATGTCGCCTTCGTAGATTACGGAGAGAAAAATCAATACACCCACGGCGAAGTGGCTCAACAAGTACGGCGCTTTCATAAGCTCTTCCGCCTGCTGGGTATTCAACCCGGAGATAAGATAGCTATAGCCAGTCGCAACTGCTCCAATTGGGTAGTTTCCTACATGGCAATCATGTCCTACAAGGCAGTGGCAGTCACGCTGCTGCAAGACTTCAAAGCAGAGGATTTGGCACGATTGATTGCGCATTCAGATGCTAAGATGCTTATTGTGGGGCCTTATGTGTGGCGTGAGTTGCAACACCAACAGTTGCCCGAACTACAAGCCATCATGTCCATGGATGACTTCTCCTTTATTCACCTCGCAGAGGAGTACAAGGGGAATGTGGAGCACATCATGACCGAACCATCTACCCTCACTGAGAATACATTCTTCTCGCTCGTGCAAGATGGCGAGATTGATCTTGATTCACTCGCACTCATCAACTATACTTCGGGCTCAACGGGCTCACCCAAGGGCGTGATGGTGAGTCACCGTTCGCTGTCCAACAACACCGAGAATGGTATGCATATCCTACCCGTGGAACCAGGACAACGCGTGGTGTCAATGCTCCCATTGGCGCATATGTTTGGTCAGTTGGCTGATTTCTTGTATCCGTTCAGTGCGGGTGCAACCATCTACTATCTCACTAAGGCGCCCACACCTAGTATCCTCTTGAAGGCGATGGCGGATGTGCATCCATATCTGGTGGCAACAGTGCCATTGGTGATTGAGAAAATCTATAAGAAGAAATTGGACCCGCTATTGAGCAAGTTGTCGTTTAAGTTCTGCTGGTACACCCCTGGTATCATGAATATCGTGCGTGCAGTGGTAAAGAAGTCGCTTGTAAAGGCGTTTGGCGGTCAAGTGCGTTATTTCCTCTGTGGCGGTGCTGCAATGAATCCTGTGGTGGAGAAGTGCTTGTTGGATGTGAATTTCCCATTGACTATTGGTTTTGGTATGACGGAGTGTGGACCTCTGGTCAGCGGCTTGCCACCTAAGTACTTCAAGCGTCGCAGTTGCGGTGCTCCAGTGCCTGGCATGGAAGCCAAGATTGATAATCCTAACGAGAAAGGCGAAGGCGAGATATTGGTTCGTGGCGAGAACGTGATGATGGGCTACTACAAGAACGAAGAAGCCACTAAGGCGGCTTTCACGGAAGATGGCTGGCTCAGAACTGGCGACTTGGGTTATATGGATAAGAAGCAGAATATCTTTATCCGTGGTCGTATCAAGTCAATGTTCCTCGGTGCGAGTGGACAGAATATCTACCCTGAGGAGATTGAGGACAAACTCAATAACCAACAAGGTGTAGCGGAGTCGGTAGTGGTAGAGCGTGAAGGCAAACTCATCGGTCTTGTATTCCCAGATGAGGAGGCTACTAAGGGATTCGCACTTGTTGAGATTGAGCGCATGATGAAAGATAATCTGAAGAAAATCAATGATTTGCTCCCCTCCTATTCGCGTGTACACGATATAGAAGTTAAGAAAGAACCATTCGAGAAAACACCTAAAAAGAGTATCAAACGATTTTTATATAAGTAAAAGATATGGAAAATAAGGTAGCGGAAAACCCTTTCAAAAACCGCGGCTTAGAGCCGAACAATAACACTTCGTTTATTGTAGTAACTGCATTGTTTGTGACACTATATGTGGTGTCCAATATCATGGCAGTGAAAGTAATTGGTCTTTGGAATCTGTTTTATTTTGATGCGGGAACGATTACTTTCCCGTTTGCATACATGTTAGGTGATGTGCTGACCGAGATTTGGGGATACAAGACCGCTCGCAAAGTGATTTTTACCACATTTCTATGCAATATCGTTGTAGTAATCTGCACGCAGATTGGTGTATGGCTACCATCGCCTGATTATCTGGATGTTACAGCACAAGCGTATAATACGATGTTTAGTTATGTCCCTCGTATCGTGTTAGCATCATTGACGGGATTCCTCTTAGGTGAACTGTCCAATGCATGGCTAATGGAGAAGATTAAGAAATGGACGGCAGGCAAACGCTTATGGGTGCGAACAATAGGTAGTTCGGCAGTGGCGTATGTGTTTGACTCTCTACCATTTGTGCTGATAGCTTTTGCAGGAACCGTCTCTGCACGCGATTTAATGTTGATGATAGCATTCCAGTATGTGTCGAAGTTGCTGATAGAGGCAGTGTTTGGTACACCGATGGCGTATGCGGTGATTTCCGCTTTGCGGAAAAGGTTATAGGATATAGGACGCTTCGCTATTGGACGCGGCAAAGCCGCTATAGGATATAGGTTATGGAAAGATACGCGTTGATAGATACTGTGTTACCTCGGGAGTTTGTGCTATTGCAGGGTAGAGGGTGTAGATGGAAGAAATGTACTTTCTGCGACTATCATGAGGATGTGAGTGATAATCCCTTTGCGATAAATAGAGAGGTATTGGCACAAGTGCAGGGTGTATATGGGGTGTTGGATGTGATCAACTCAGGCTCGGCAATGGAGTTGGATGAGCGGACGTTGGGAATGATTAAGGAAGTGGTGAAAGAGAAGAATATTCATACGCTCTGGTTTGAAGCGCACTATATGTATCGCCACAAGTTGGCGAAGTTTGCGGAGCAGTTTGATGGGGTAGAGGTGAAATTCCGTTGTGGGGTAGAGAGTTTTGATAGCTGTTTGCGTGAGCAATGGAAGAAAGGTATTGCTGCGAATGTTACAGTGGCGGATGTGGCGAAGCATTTTCAAGGAGTATGTCTGTTGTGTTGCACGAAAGGCGATACCAAAGAACGGATATTGAGGGACATCGCATTGGCGGAGCAGTACTTTGAATATGCGAGCGTGAATGTATTCTGCGAGAATAGTACCTCAGTCAAGCGGGATGATGGATTGGCAAAATGGTTTGTAGAGGAAGTGTATTCGACATTGAAACAATCAAAGAAGATAGAGATATTAATTAACAATACAGATTTAGGAGTAGGATGAAGTACGAAGAAGTGATGATTGGTTTGAAGCAAGGCAAGTATGCACCTGCGTATATGCTTTGTGGAAAAGAACCTTATTATATAGATAAGGTGGCAGACTATATTGAGCAGAATGCGTTGGATGAGATGGCGCGTGAGTTTGATCAAACAATCATCTATGGCAAGGATTTGAGCGGAGGCGATGTGTCGCCCGTGATTGGTGCGGCACGCGGTTTTGCTATGATGGGTGGATACAAAGTAATCATTGTGAAAGAGGCACAGAATATCAAGAAATGGGAGGCATTGGCTATGTATATGGATAATCCACAGCCGTCAACTATCTTGGTATTTTGTTATAAATATGGCGCGCCAGATAAGCGTTTGAACTTGTTTAAGAATTGGGAGAAGAAAGGCGGCGTGCTAATGGAGTCGGACCCATTGCGAGATTATCAAGTGGAGAAATGGATACGCGATTATGTGGCGGAACGCAATGCAGAACTAAAAGCCAATGGTGATGAGGTGCGGATTGATGAGAAGGTGACAAAGATTCTGGCCGATAGTATTGGCACGGATTTGACACAGATTGTGAGTGCGTTGCAAAAACTGATTGACGGTCGTCCTGAGGGAGTGAAAGTGATTGATGCTGCGTTGGTGGAACGCAATATCGGTATTTCAAAAGATTTTAATGTGTTTGAGTTGCAAAGTGCATTGATTGCAGGTGATGTGATGAAAGCCAATCGTATTACGCAGTATTTTGCATCCTCTAAAGATCATCCGATGGTTAAGGAATTGGGCATATTATATGGCTTTTTTGCTAATTTGATGATTTACCATTACTTACCCGATAAGAGTGAAAGAGCCGCTGCTACTGCCTTGGGTATTTCGCCATATGCGGCAAGAGATTTTGCACCTGCCGCAAAACGTTTTTCGGCAGGAAAGACGTTTGCAATAATAGGATATTTCCGCGAGATAGACGCCAGATTGAAAGGAATTAATAACCCAAGTGCCAAAGATTCTGACCTCTGGAAAGAATTGATATATAAGATTATGCATTAAATAAATAAGCCTCCATTTGGAGGCTTATTTATTGTTTAGAAGAGATAACCCATCTTGACATAGAAGTTAGCCCACTTAGCATTATCTTGTTTGTCGAACGCCATTGCCCAGTCCACAGAAAGAACAAAGTTCTCGTTCATAGCTACCTTCAAGCCCAAACCTGCTGCCATGTGAGGCATATAGACGCGAGAATGGTCGAAGTTGCCATCCTTCATTGCGAAATAGTTATCCAATGGCAGTTTGAGGGCATCGGTATCAGCTGCATAAGCATCTTTGATTTTAGTTTCATCCAACTCATATGGCTGAGTGATGATACCCAAATCGAAGAATGGCGCTAAACCGATATAGAAATGTTGGCGACCGATGTCGAACTTAGCCACCTTGCAACGGAACTCCACATTGGCATATGCAAAGCCGTTTGCCAAAATGCGGTTACGCATGATACCGCGCAGTGAGTTCGCGCCACCTAATCCCTCGTACATCACGCGTTGGATAAACAATGTATTGAGGTAGGTGTTCATATAAAATGGCGACTTACCTGCGATATTATTCTGTGTACCAATGCGATATGCAAAAGTCACACGGTCGCGATATACAGGTACATAGTGGCGGAAGTTGAAGTTGAACTGCAAGTGGTTGTAACCCGCAGCAGCTTGCTGACCGTACTTAGCATTGAAGGCTGCCGTATAGGTGAAGAACGCATCCGCATAAATACCTTTGGTTGGGCAAGTACGTTGGTCACGGCTGTCGTAAGTCAAACCCAAACGCAAGTATGGGTGCCAACCACCAAGTGCCTCGTTCTTGTCAATGATACCCCACTTCACATACTTCTCGTACATACCCTCCACGTTCTTATCCATCGCCTTTTGGGCATAACGATCAGTAGCAGGGTCATAGACATTCTTCTTGCCATTGAGCATGTCGATATCGCACTCGTCAATCATGTAGCCAAGTACGCCAAGACCCGCATTCCACTTGATGTCTTTCCAAATTGTACCCTCAATGTCGGCAGCAAAGCGGAAAAGGTCGCGTTTATATTTATAGAACGCGCGCGTTTGGTAGTCCTCAAGCACCCCCATCTTAGCAGGGTCTTTCTTCCACTTGTGGAAATCTTGGTTATAAACCGACTGATAGCCATTGAAGCCATAGAAATCGCACATAGCGTCTGGTTGATAGGTGGCATCCAGGGTCAAACGGTGCTTAGGAATCAAGTACTTGCTATCATAGTTCATGCGGAAGATACCATAGTTCTTGGTGGTATAAGCCGCCTCTGCATAAAGGGAATGGATATACTCAGGGTACTGCGAACCATCGCCATAGTAGTAGATATTGGTCAGAGCACCGCCTTGGAAACCCAAGTCAGCATCAAAAGCTACAGATGGCAATACGCCGAAGTTCCAACCTGTCTTAATCTTGCGACCGAGCGAGTCCACTTGTTGGACTTTCTCCTTCTTGGCTGCTTGAATAGGTAAAGTTAGTACAACCGTTAGTATTAGTAGAATATACTTTTTCATAATTCTAAATTCATAATTCTAAATTCCGCCCAATATCCAAGCGAGTAACGCACCGAGATAGGTACCAGCAGCATAGCCGACCAGTCCAACTACAATACCCGAGATGAGAACTTTCTTATTCTTCATTGCGCCTACAATAGGTGGTACGAATGGAGGTGAGCAGAGCAATCCTACTTGGCTCACGCAGAAGAGGTCGCCACTGACTTTAGCAATTCGGCAGAAAATCAAGTGCAGCAACATAGACATCACCATAATCCAAAGCACAAAGCCACCGATATAGAGCGAAGCACCATTGACACTATTGATGTCGAACATAGACGCTACTATCACGCTGAAAACCAAGATGAAGAACATGCCCAGTTCGAAGGTCTTAGGCAATTCGCGCACTTTCTTGAAGAAAGAAGCGATAATCGCCAAGGTGGTGATAGTGAGGATAACAACCAGTTCGTTGAGTGTGCCTGTGATGAGCAATGCCAGACCTGCACCTATAGCTAGGAAGACAACGCTCAAGCCCAAACCTTTGAGCATTCCCCAGAAGTTTTTCTTCTCCAACATGCCTTGATAGTTCTCCACATCTGCCGTCTCTACGTTCTCTTCATCGGTACGACCCTTGTGGGTTATATCCTTGAAAGGCAGAAGTTTGCGGAAGATCTTGTAGCCACCACCGAGTAGGAAGAATATATAAGGTGTGGTGATTACCATCTCAAAGGCAAGCACAATAGCCATTACAGATTTGTCCACGCCGAGCGATGCACCAAGTGCGTTGAAGTTCATTGTACCACCCGTATAGATACCTGTCATCATACCCGACACTTTGGCTGGCTCAGGAATATGGTTGCGGAAGATGAAATAGCCCGACACTACGGACACGAGCACCGCAAACATACCACCTGCGAGTGCCCAAGCCGTTTTAGGCAGGGCTTTGGTCCACAACTTAAAGTCGCAGTTGAACAGCATCAATGGAATAGCCAGAGGCACTGCCACATTCATCATCATAGATTGCATCTTACTGAAGGACACTGCTACTTCAGGATCTTGAAAATGGAATATACCACAGAGCGAAGTAATAATGCCCACTGCATATGCAAGCACTACAGTACCCAAAGTTTGTACCCATTTCCATCGCTTAAAGCCCTCTATAATCAACAGAGGCACAAGCACATAACATGCTAAAATAATGTAAACTTTTGTCATGATTATTTTGTTTCTTCAGGTTTATTCAATTTGCGTGCCAAATACATATACTCTTGCAAGAACATCCAAAAAGGCATTGTGATAAAGCCCGTTAGTGGGATGATAATCAGTTGCCAAACGAACTGCACGGAGTTGTGGAAGGCAGGGTCTTTGATTGCCCAACGGATAATGAGCCAAACTAACCAAAGGGGCAATGTGATAACGCCAGCCACCAATGCGAGAGGCGACATAAGTACGAGCATCAAGAGCAACAACCACTTAGGCATGCGGTGTTTAGGGAACCAATTCTTGTGCGCAGGGCGGTTCTTGCTAAGTTCTGCCCAATTCTTCTCGTAGTTCTCATCATCGGGCACCCAAAGGATTTGTTCACGCATGCGATTGGTGAGTTCCTCGCGCATGGCAAGGATGAGCTTAGGGCGCTCTAAATCAGCATGTTCCGCGATGAACTGCGTCATATTGATAGGTTTGCCGATATTGATAACGAGCGTATCCCACAGGTGGAACCAGTCGCTATACTCCAACCCGACAGGTACGATATAGATTGGCTTCTCATGTCCAAACTTCTCATTGGCACGCAAGGTAATACGGAAGATTCCTTTGCCCAATGGTAGAAGGGAGTGCTTGGTACGGTGAGTACCCTCTGGGAGAATACAGAATGGCACACCCTCATGAAGGGTATCAATAGCGCGTTCGACCGTTTCGTCGTTTTTCAGCACCTCGCTTGCACCATCACGCATACGGCGGATAGGCATAATCTTAAAGAAATTCAAGATTTTAGCAAACAAGGGTTTGCGAAAAATATCGGCGCGAGCGACAAACACTTTTCTCTCGGAATTAATAGAAAGCACCGCCAGCGCATCTTGCAGCGCGTTGGTGTGATTGGGAGCAAAGATGACCGCTCCATCAGTTGGAAGATTCTCCTCACCTACGTATTTAATGTGTCGGTACGAATGTCGGAACATCCAGTTCACCAAAGGGAGGAGAATGCGATAACCACGATTCTCATCATGTATCTGCTTCATGTTACATCAGATTTTACGAGGCAAAGGTAGTGATTTTTTCTAGAATAGCCAAATAAAATATGGAAAAAGTGGCAAATAGAGGAGAATATTGAATGTATTTTGCATAGTGGTTATAGGGTATAAGTGCACTTATCTATCGTGTATCTAACGTATATCTATCGTGTATCTATCGTATATATAACGTAGTTGATAGCGGGAAGATAGAGAACGGAGAAGTAAAAACGGAAGGAACAGCATCATTTTTGCCTACAAAAAGAAAATTAAGTTAGTTTTAAGTTTGTTATAGTGAGAAAGCTATACCTTTGCAGCAGATTTAAGACAGCGCAAGCATAGAACAAATTAGGCGAGCACTGTATCATATCTATTGCCTATTTATATCATAATTGTGGCATTAATTTTTCTTGTCTGTTCGCGAAGATATGAGTTAGCATTCGCAAAAAACAAGAGGGGTATCAACAATGGATACACCCTCTTATTCTATTTATTATGGGGAATTATAATCCTAATCCACCCAAAGACTCCAAAGCCTGCATAGCATCTTCTGTTTGCTTTTCCGCAAGAGTGGCACTTGCTTCAATAATACGCTCCATTTGATCTGCAGTCCAATCAGTATCTTCTGGATATTTCTTTTCCATATCCTCCAAAACTTGTGCTGCTTTTACTGCATTACCAGCCTCACAAGCTTTTTCATAACGTTTAAGAAGGGATTCAGGGTTAGTGCATGAAGCCAAAAAGGCTACCATTGCTACAACAATAATTGATTTTAGTTTCATAATGTAACATTTTAATTGTTAGTAAAATTGTTATCCAAGAAACATCATATAAACTGCATAGATGAACACAACCAACTTTAGGCAAGTATCAGCTAAATAAGCGCAAGTTGCTGCTGTTGCACATTTTACCGCCATAGCGGCTCCATTCTTATTGGTAAGTTCTAACAAAAATGCCAATACAAAAGGTAGTACTACTAAACCGACAATTGCAGTCACAATTACTGCAGCATTAGAATCCATACTACTAGCACCAGCAACTAGTATAAGTCCAATGATTGAACCGATTGTCGTGCCAATTGTTGCACGCTTACTGTATTCCTGCATTTTTTTTGCAAGTTTTACAAGTACTTTAGAGGCAATGATACTTACAACTGCTAATACTGCAATAATTGCAAAATGTCCCCATTCGAGGTCAATATCTAATGCTGTAATGCCAATAAGTAATGCCAATACAACTGCAATAGGTCCTGGTACTTTGTTGATAAAACAACCGAGGAAACCACAGCACAATAATAGTGCTAATAAAATCCACCAAAAGATTTCCATAATAAATTGATTTTTAAAAGTTAATAATTATTGTTTATCAGGTACGCTTGCTGCATTACACGTTATGTAGATTTACAATAGTCCTCCAAGTGCATTGATAAGTTCCGTCTCCGCTTCCAAGATTTCTTTCATATCATCGGCAGCCTGTTTAACCTCTTTGAGATCATCATCTTCAAAAATGGACGTAGATGTTGATGTAGATGTAGTTGTGGTAGATTCTTCCACTTTCTTAAACTCAATACCATTGATAACTACACCACACAACTTGTCGTAGATATTTTTAGCCTTTTCGTAAGACATTTCGTCCCATTGAAATGGTTTAAGAGTAATTGTTTCCGACTCTCCCACTGCTTTTGCGTGAAGAGTGTTAAATTCCTCTTCTGAATATTGTCCTGATATTAATTCTACATCGAAATCGTCAATAAAGTCGATGTATTGGCAACACTGTAATTGTGCTTGATACGTTTTTGTATCAATTTCTTTTGTTTTGATAAATGTGATTTTTGCACGTACTTCCCAGCCCTTATCAGTAGTTTTGACAAGACTAATTTGTACAGGATCTTCAACCTTGAACCATGATGCATGTGTACCTTTTAGCTTAATGGATGAAGCTTCAATTTTACGACTTTCATTTTGGTGTTGTGTATTTTCTTGTTTTTTGTCTGTGTCATTTCCACAAGCAGAGGCGATAGAAATAACAATTATGGCAGCTACGATGCCAAAAATCCATTTTGTTGATTTTTTCATATTTGTAATTATTATTTAATAATATATCTTACTCACTTAGCGGCTTTTCAGTTTCTCCGTTGGTTTGTTAAAAACACTCAAACCATCTATGTGTATTTTTTCATCTGTTATGTTTCATAGGCATTTTATTTAACTTGTTAATAATGTGCAATTTATGTCCTTATCTTGAATTTGTCGTACAAAGGTAGTTAATTTCTGTTATACTTCCAAAAGACTCGTTGGTTCTTGTTGGTTCTTTTGCAATCTGATACTAATTTTCATCTGTTATGTTTCATAGGCATTTTATTTAACTTGTTAATAATGTGCAATTTATGTCCTTATCTTGAATTTGTCGTACAAAGGTAGTTAATTTCTGTTACACTTCCAAAAGACTCGTTGGTTCTTGTTGGTTCTTTTGCAATTTGATACTAAATCCATAAATAACTTCTCCCCATACCTTGAGGTCCTGAGAATACCTTGTCCACGAAAAGAGAAGTTACTCATGGATAACGGTAGGCATACAAAAAAACGTGGATTCCGACTGCTGTCGTTCCACGTTATGAGGCCTTCGCATTGCCTATCAGTTTAGAACAACAACGCGAAGCCCACGCCGAATATAAAATATACTCTCGTGCTACAATAGTTAAGGTACGCGTGTGCGCATACATATTTACGCAAAATACATACCAAATAGGCACAAGAGGGATAATCTATATCCCGTAGGACATCTATCGTTGCTAAGTTCCGAAACTGATTGTGAAAGTTGCGAAGTTTCATAACGTCAGAACAGAGCGCTAATAAACGCCTTTTCAATATGTCTGCTACCCTCCGCCAATGATGTCAGACACCCCTCGGCGCAGGTTCACGGTGCAAAGGTAATACTTTTTTGAATTGAGCAAGAGGAGTGCAAATAAAAATGCCATTTATGCGGATTTTGCATAAATGGCAGGGAAGTCTAAAATATGTATAACCTTATTATATTACTGCGTATTGGTATTGGTTTTCAAAAAATGGCAGTACTCTTGCAAGGAACGTGTCATCACCTCTTGTGGGATCAGCATGCGCTGATATTCTGCAATCATGGTAGGACTAAGCGAACGACTTAATGTGTATTCCACCATACTACGGTCAGCAGACGGACAGAGAATGATACCTATACTTGGGTTCTCATTATCACGCTTCACATCACGATCAAGTGCCTCTAAATACATATCCATCTTCCCTACGAACTCGGGTTGGAAATCCACTGCTTTTAACTCAATAGCTACTAAACATTGTAATGCTCGATGGAAAAACAACAAGTCAATACGTTGATTGAACCACCTACTTCTACTCCATATTCACTATCTATAAAGAGAAAATCTTTACCTAATTCAAGAATAAACTCCTTCATATGCTGAAGCAATGCTTTGTGTAAATGATGTTCGTTATGCTTTGCTGGGAGATGCAGAAAATCAACAAACGCTTTGTCTTTGAGCATAAACTCAGTATTAGGATATTGGGCAATCATCTTTGGTGAAAGCATTTTTTCTTTTCCCATCAAAGATGCGTAAGTCTGATTGACTATACAACGTCGCAATTCTTCTGTCTTTAGTCGTTGCTGCGATGCATACAGCATATAGAAAATGCGTTCATCGTCTGTTTTGCATCGGTTGATAATCTCTACATGATTGGTAAATGTCGTAGCAGCCAACACAGGTGGAATAGTTTTGCGAGATTGAACATGATTAATTTGTGCAGTTGGTAACTGCACTATTGGGGCGGTGGTTAATTGTGCAGTTGGCAACTGCACAATTTCGTCCGCATGTAGCGATTGTGCCAAAGTATAGAATTGGTCATGCGAATATGTGTCATAGAACTTGACCATATTATACAGATTTCGCTTGCTATAACCGCGCAATTTGGGATTATGTCGCTTGATGTAGTCTGCCAAATCACTGACAACTTTATTACCCCATTGAGCAGATTGGAGTTGGTTAGAGATGTACTCTCCGATAGTCCAATTAGTGAGCAAAATCTCAGCATTTACATGTGTCACTGCTGATAGCTGATGGTACTCAATAATAGAGAGAATATACTCAAATTGTTTCTCTAACTCCGTATTGGACAGTATAATTACATGTGATGTCTTTGGCATAATTGGTAAGTTGTTTATTCCGAGTGCAAAGGTAGTGAATTATTTTGAATTGAGCAAGAAAAGAGTGATTTCTGGGGTGATTTTAATGATGTAGGGAGTATAGTGTATAGTGTATAGCGTAAAGTGTAAGATGTAAAGGCAAGGTATAAAAAAAGAGAGCATTTCAGTGGGAAATACTCTCTTAGGAAATAGGACGGCGTACCGCCTATAGGACGCGCCATTGCGCTATAGGAATTAAGCGTTTACAGTAGCCATGTGAGCGATGAGGTCGAGCACCTTGTTAGAGTAACCGATCTCGTTGTCGTACCAGCTAACAACCTTAACGAAGGTGTCTGTCAAAGCGATACCTGCCTTAGCATCGAAGATAGATGTGCGGGTGTCACCCAAGAAGTCGCTTGATACAACTGCATCCTCAGTGTAACCAAGTACACCCTTCAACTCGCCTTCAGAAGCCTCTTTCATAGCTGCGCAGATCTCAGCATAAGTAGCAGGCTTAGCCAAGTTAACAGTCAAGTCAACTACAGAAACGTCCAAAGTAGGAACGCGCATAGACATACCAGTCAATTTGCCGTTGAGCTCAGGAATAACTTTACCTACAGCCTTAGCAGCACCTGTAGAAGAAGGGATGATGTTGCCAGAAGCAGCACGACCACCACGCCAGTCCTTCAAAGATGGACCGTCAACAGTCTTTTGAGTAGCGGTGGTAGAGTGAACAGTAGTCATCAAACCATCGGTGATGCCCCATTTGTCGTTCAACACCTTAGCGATAGGAGCCAAGCAGTTGGTGGTGCAAGAAGCGTTAGATACGAATTGTGTACCCTTAACGTAGGTCTTCTCGTTTACACCGCAAACGAACATTGGAGTGTCGTCCTTAGAAGGAGCAGACATAACCACATATTTAGCACCAGCCTCCAAGTGAGCTTGAGCTTTGTCTTTAGAGAGGAACAAACCAGTAGATTCAACTACGTACTCTGCACCTACCTCATCCCATTTCAAATCAGCTGGGTTGCGCTCTGCAGTTACGCGGATAACTTTACCGTTAACGATGAGTTTGCTGTTCTCAACATCAGCCTCGATAGTTCCTTCGAACTGACCGTGCATGGTGTCGTACTTGAGCATGTATGCCAAATAATCTACTGGGCAGAGGTCGTTGATACCTACGATCTCGATGTCATTGCGTTTCATAGCTGCACGGAAAACGAAGCGTCCGATACGGCCAAAACCATTAATACCTACTTTTGTCATTGTTGTAAAAGTTTAAAAAATTAATATTAATTTTATTTCAAAGTTTCAATGTTTCAAAGTTCCAAAGTTTCAGTTGAATGAAACAAGAGCCAAGGCTCGTGAAACTATGTAACTCTTTAATTGCATAGCCAACTATGCGAAAACCGCTGCAAAATTACAGAAAATTTGTGAAACCTGCAAATTTTTTGTTTACAGAAAGGTATTTAGTGTTTATTTTTTTGCGATTTGTTATTTTTGTTTTGCAAAACAATGGTCGTATTGACTTTAAATTCGCTCAAGGTAGGCAAGTGGCATCCAACCAATATAGTTGCCAACATGGATACAACACCAGTCACCTATCGTTTCGGTGATCTCTACTTTGGTACCTTCGTGAACGGTAAATAAATCGGTTCCAGAGCGGTCGGGAGAGGATTTGGCATTGACAATTCCCTGAATGATGATTGCCTCTGCTTGTTGGGTGTCACGCTGATGCAGACTGCCCGCATTCACGCATGCTACTATAGAAATGAGCAATGCTACAAGGCTACAATAGAAGGCCGTCTTACGTATCCAGACAGTATGGCTGAAGGCAAAAAGGAAAAATCCGATCAAGGTAGCCAAAAACAATGCAATGGAGAGGATCATCCACGTCTGCAAACTGAGCGCATTGCGCAACGCTTTGAGCCAATTGGAAAGGAAGAATGATTGAGTATCTTCGATATTATCCACAATACGCGATTGAGCGAACAAGAGGTTGTGCTTGGCATCTTTGTAGGATGGCTCGATACGCAAGGCGCGCTCGTAGGCAAGGATGGCTTGCGCGAGTTCGCCCTGCTTGAAGTAGGCATTGCCGAGATTGTAGTAAGCTTCTGCAGATGGTTGCTCAGCAATGATTTGCTCGTATTGTGAGGCAGCTTCAGCATAGTTGCCTTCCGCATATTGCGCATTGGCTTGCGAAAGTAGGGTGGTGAGGAATATGATTAGAAGTTTCATAATTTAGCATTCTCTAATTGGTTGATAATCTTAGTAGTGTCGTTGTAGATATCTTGCATTGCATGGTCGGAAACAGGCGCGTAGCGTGCAAATTCAGCCGTGGTGAGTACACGGTGAACTTCAGCGATGACTTCTTGTGCTACTCCCTTGTTGCTAAGAATCTGTGCGATATTTTCCTTGTTGAGTTGTGCCGTAGGAATAGACAAACGATCGCTGAGATAGGTCCAGGCTGCGCGTTCAATCTCTTCATAGAATGCCTCTTTGTTGTTGTCTTTGAGCAGTTTCTCTGCTGCTTTTAGTCGGCGTTGTGCCACCTTGTTGGCTTTCTTGTAGCGTACGCGGGTGATGTCAGCATTCTCCTTGATTTGCTTGCGGAAGATGCAGAACAAAATAATTGCCAATAGTGAAGGAACAGCATACCACGCCCAAAATGCCAAAGAGCCAAAAGTTAGTTTGGATGGTTGCAAGATGAATTTTGGCTGGTCACCAGTGTAGATATAGCGTATATCGCTACCAAACTGCTGAATGTCTTCTTTTTGTACGAAGTTATTGACTACTGCAGCATTGCCCTCTTCGTTGGCAGCCCGCGCAATATTGAGCGTATATTCGGGTGTGGCGAGCGTTTTGTAGGTGTCGGTCTGTGTGTCGTAGAATGAGAATAGGATAGGGGGGATAGTATATATACCACCAGCGCGTGGGATAGCAAGATACTCAATGCTCTTG
This sequence comes from uncultured Bacteroidales bacterium, assembly GCA_945921355.1. Taxonomy (GTDB): domain Bacteria; phylum Bacteroidota; class Bacteroidia; order Bacteroidales; family Paludibacteraceae; genus Colicola. Next base: position 2,040 of record CAMEKM010000033.1, on the reverse strand, counting down.
GTGCCACTGACACCAGAGGTGGTGTTCTTGAAATTGTTGCTTACTTTTGGGTCATATACTTCGAATCCCTCTGGCCAATCAACGGCAGGTGTCTTTAGCAGTTTCATATTGCCCACTCCTTGAATCGTGAGCGTCAGTGTGACCGCCTCGTTGGCTTGCAGTTCGGTATTGGAGATACGGCTACTGATATTGAATTGACCTACACCTCCGCTGAAGCCCGATGGTTTACCCGTAGGCAATTCGGACACATGGATGGTGATTCCCGAAGCGGTGAGTGGCTTGGTGACTGTGGTGTAACTACCAAAGAAATCATCAAAGATACTACGCACTTGTGCGCGATTTTGCACACGGAGTACAGCTTCGAACTGTGCGGGGTCAATCGGGATATCGCCACTGCGCTGCGGGAAGAGTAGGGTACGATAGAGTATAGCCGTCTGATAGTTGCGACCATTATAATGTTCTAACTCTGTTTGTATTTCGCCTACTTCGAGTTCTTGCTTCAAGAACCCCTTGAACTCAGGCAAACGGGTGTTGTTGGTAAATTGTGCTACGTCCACACCTGCAAAATAGAGCTTGTAGCTCAATAGGATAGCCTCTTGTTCATGCACTTTGGTTTTACTAACTAAGGTACGAAGGAAGATATTTCCTTCGGTCACGTTAGCGGTTTCTCGTTGTTGGCTTGTTACACCCGCGTTGTTGTCGTTGCTTTGTTGGTTGGCAGTAGGTTGGTCGGGTGGTAGCACCGCTATACGAACGCCATTGGATGTGTATTGTTCACCATCCACCTTGATCGTAGCTGCAGGAATGGTAAATGTACCCTCTTTGTTCGGCATAAGGGTATAAGTGTAGGTGAGGGTAAATGACGACGTACGTTTGCCATTTACAAATGATGTGGAGGACGATTGCGAGGTATAGGGTCCTGCAATGTAATCAAAATCCACAAATTCAGGCGCACGCAAATCTTTAGCACGCTGATTTACCGAATAAGTGAGTTGAAAAGGACGCCCCATAATCACTTGCGCGGGGGCAGATGCCTTGAACTCCACTTCTTGCGCAAAGGTAGCGCATACGTTGCCCAAAATAAATAATATCAATAGTATCTTTTTCATAATCTTACCATTCTTTCTCTACGCGACGTTTCTTGCCTTGTTGGCGTTGTAGTTTCTCTTGTGTTTCTTGCTCATCTTGTTCGAGAGCTTGCAGAATCTGTTCGGCAGTCTCTTTGTCCATTTGCTGCTCGTCAGGTTGTTGCTGATCCCGCTGTTGCTCTTGTTGTTGCTGTTGTTCTTGTTGCTGCTGTTGTTGAGTAGAATCGTTTTGCTGTTGCTGTTCTTGTTGCTGATCTTTGTTCTGCTGCTGATTCTGTTGTTGTTGCAATTGCTGCATGGCTTTCACCAGATTATAGCGCGTGTCATGGTCTTTCGGGTTCAATCGCAATGATTGTTGATATGCTCCCACGGCTTTATCATATTGTTGTTGTGCATAGAGGGCATTGCCCATGTTGTGATAAGTGGCAGCCAATCGACTATCCAACTGCTCTTTGCGTTTGCTATCGTCGGCCTTCAGCAACTTTTCTGCCTCGGCATATTGCTCCAATGCTTCGGGATATTTCTCTTGACGGAAGAGTGCATCACCCAAATTGAAATGCCCTTCAAATGATTGGTTGTTCTTTTCCAATCCTCGACGATAGTTCACTTCGGCTTCCGTGTAGTTGGAGTCGTTGTATTGTTTGTTGCCTCGACGCACATCGCTACTTTCCTGCTGTGCAAACAGCAGCGAGGCTACGCATAATGATAGGATAGTAACTATAATTCGCATACTTTTTCACTTTTCCGTTTGTTTACTTTTCAGCTTTTTCTTTGAACAAATCCATTCGATTGAGGCGATGATTTTGTCGCATGAGGATAAAGAAATCAATGACCAGTAACAATAGTGCTATCAGCACGAACGACTGATATTGTTCGTTGTAGTCGGCATATACGGTCGTTTCAAGGTCGGTGGTAGCAATGCGGTCCAACTCTTGTTGCAATGCACGCATAG
>CAMEKM010000032.1 GCA_945921355.1 uncultured Bacteroidales bacterium | reverse complement strand
TCTTAATTCAACATTACACTTCTGGAATTTCGGTAATCTTGCCATCCGCCCACAGATGTTCGATATCGTAGTAGGCGCGTGGCTCACGTTGCATGATATGTACAAATATCGTACCATAATCCATTGCTATCCACTCTGCGTTATCTCTGCCGTCCACTGCCAATGGGTGTACATGGGTTTGTGTACGCACAAAACTATCCACCTCATCTGCAATAGCCACTACTTGCACATTCGAGCCACCTTCAGCAATAATAAAATACTCGGCTGGCGCCTCTTTTAGTTTGCGCAAATCCACGGTCACGATACGTTGTCCCTTACGATTTTGAATTCCCTCTACAATCGTTTCTACTAATTTCTTTGTTGATACTTCTTTTTTCATTCTATATTTTTCGTTTTCAGTTTTCACCTTTCACTTTTCACTTCTACAAATTCCTTGCCAAACTCAAATCGCTGCCATTTTGACACATTAAGGCAATTTGGGCACAAAGGTACGAAAAAATATGCACATATGCAAGTGCAAGCACCGTTTTTGATGAAAATTAGTCCAATATAAAGCACGTTTCTATGTCCATTATCCCGAATATTCTTCGGATATCCAGTGCGGTTAGTACTCGGATAAAAATTAAAATATGTTATCTAAACTTGCATATGTGCATTATTTTTTGTACCTTTGCACACCCTTAAAACCATTAAAACTTTTAGAACCCTTAAAACTTTTTTAACCTTATATAATATACCATGGAATTACCTTTTGCAGAATCGTGGAAGATCAAGATGGTAGAGCCCATCCGCAAGTCCACCCGCGCAGAGCGCGAACAATGGCTCCGTGAAGCCAAGAACAACATCTTTATGCTCCGCAGCGAGCAAGTGTATATCGACCTGCTGACCGACTCAGGCACAGGCGCCATGTCCGACCGCCAATGGGCTGCCCTCATGCTCGGCGATGAGAGTTATTCGGGCAGCAAGTCGTTCTTCGAACTCAAAGACACCATCACCCGCATCACAGGTTTCAACTACGTTATCCCTACCCACCAAGGTCGTGCAGCCGAGAATGTGCTGTTCTCTCACCTCGTGAAAGAGGGACATGTGATCCCTGGCAATGCCCACTTCGACACCACCAAAGGCCATATCGAAGCACGCCGTGCACACGCCATCGATGTAACTATCAAAGAGGCGAAGGATACCCAACTCGAAATCCCATTCAAGGGTAACGTGGACCTCGTTCACCTCGAGCAACTCCTCAAGGACAACCCTGGCAATGTGCCATTTATGGTACTCACCGTCACCAACAACACCGTAGGCGGACAGCCTGTTTCGATGAAGAATATCCGCGAGACATGCGAGCTCTGCCATAAGTATGGCGTACCTGTGAACATGGACTCTGCTCGCTTTGCCGAAAACGCCTATTTCATCAAGACCCGCGAGGAGGGCTATGCCGACAAGTCTATCCAAGAGATTGCCCGCGAGATGTTCTCCTATGCGGATAGCATGACCATGTCCGCTAAGAAAGACGGTATCGTCAATATGGGCGGCTTCATCGCTACCAACCGCGAGGACTGGTACGAGGGCTGCAAACGCTATTGTATCCCTTACGAGGGCTTCATCACTTATGGCGGTATGAATGGTCGTGATATGGCGGCTTTGGCTGTCGGCCTTGAGGAGAACACCCAGTTCGACATGCTTCATACCCGTATCCACCAAGTGGAATACTTGGCTCAGTTGCTCGACGAGTACGGTATTCCTTACCAACGCCCTGCGGGCGGTCATGCCATCTTCGTGGACGCAGACAAGGTGCTCACCCACGTGCCTATCGAGGAGTTCCCTGCGCAAACACTCACTTGCGAACTCTACCTCGAGGCAGGTATCCGTGCGTGCGAGATAGGTTATATCTTGGCGGACCGTGACCCTGAGACCCGTGAGAACCGCTTTGGCGGACTGGACTTGGTGCGCCTCTGTATCCCTCGCCGCGTCTATACCGACAACCACATGAAGGTCATCGCCGCAGCGCTCAAGAACGTCTATGACCGCCGTGAGACCATCACTCGCGGTTTGGCAATCACCAAGGAGGCACCTCTCATGCGCCACTTCACCGTAGAGTTGGAGCGTTTAAGGTAATCCATACTCAGTAGCCAATATCCAATAGTCCACAAATTAAGCGTCCAATAGGAGGAACGCTGAACTGCGGATTGTCCCGTCAAACATCGCGAGTAATTCTGCACCACTATATTTTTAGGCACGAAAATTGTATATTTCAAAAAAAAGTAGTACCTTTGTAGCGAAATTCTAAACAAAAATATTACGAATATGTACAGCAATAAAATACAATATATCGGTTGCGATGATGCAACATTGGATTTGTTTGAGAGTCAATATCCCCTCTCGGAGGGTATGTGCTACAATAGTTACCTGCTCTGTGGCGCGAAAACAGCCGTGATGGATAGTGTAGATGCCAGAAAAACAGACGAGTGGTTGCAAAAGCTGAAAGCGGAAAGCGAAAAACTGAAAACTAACATTGACTACCTGATTGTCCAGCACATGGAACCCGATCACAGCGGTTCAATTGGTGCATTCTTGGAACAATACCCCAACACTACCGTAGTAGGTAGCAAGGCGGCATTGCAGTTTATGGAGCAGTTTGGCTACAAGCCACAAAATACACTGCTGGTAAAAGCAAGCGATACACTCGACTTGGGCGGACTGACATTGCAGTTCATTGCTGCACCAATGGTGCATTGGCCCGAAGTGATGATGAGTTATTGCCCTGAAGAGAAAACACTTTTCTCGGCAGATGCGTTTGGCTCGTTCGGTGTGCGCAATGCACATCCAGACAATTGGGCAGATGAAGCCCGCCGCTACTACACAAATATCTGTGGCAAGTATGGTGTGCCCGTAAGCATGGTACTGAGCAAGATACATACTTTAGATATCCAAACCATCGCACCGCTGCATGGTTGCGTGCTTGATAGCGAACAATTAGCAGAAGCCCTGCAACTATACGGCATTTGGAGTAGTTATGCCGTGGAGAGCGAGGGCATATTGGTTGCACATGCTTCGATACATGGCAACACTGCCAAAGTGGCGCACCGCGTAGCAGAAGCACTACGCGCTAAAGGCGTGGAAGTGAGAGAGATAGACCTCTGCCGAAGCGATGTGTCAGAGGCAGTGAGCCAAGCGTTCCGATATGGCAAGATGGTGCTATGCGCATCCAGTTATGATTCGGGCGTCTTCCCGCCCATGCATATCTTCCTATATAAACTGGGCATCAAGGGCTATCAGTCACGCCGCGTAGCGCTGGTTGAGAACGGCACATGGGCACCCACTGCAGGCAAGACCATGCGCGGCATGTTGGAAACGATGAAGAATATCGACTTGGTAGCACCTACCCTCACCATCCGCAGTGCGTGGAAAGAGGAATACGAGGAGCAACTGCAGACCTTAGTGGAAAGTATTGCTTTATAATATCTCCATCACTTCGGAGAGCGATTGGACGATATATGTAGCAGTATGTTCTATTGTGTCTTGGTTCTTGGTTCCTTGTTCTTTGCTCTTTTTAATCCAAATCTGGTCAATACCAGCATTGATCGCACCTTGGATATCCGAGCTCCACGAGTCGCCTATCATCACAGCTTCTGCTGCCGATACACCATTCATACGCAGTGCCTCCTCGAAAATGCGTGGATTGGGTTTCTGGTAGCCCACTTCTTCACTCAATACGATATGCGAGAAGCAGTCGCGTAGTCCGCTTTTATCAAACTTCTCGTATTGCACTTCCACAAAACCATTGGTCACCACCGTCAGCGGATATTTCTTCGCCAAGTAACGCACCAACTCCTCTGCTCCAGGCAATAAGGAGAAGTATTTCGTCGTCAAATGCAGAAAATCCTCGCTCATCTGCTCCGCAAGAGCAGAAAGAGCCTCTCCTAAATCCTCCCCTAAAGGGAAGGACTTATTAGAACCTCCCATCATACCCTCCTTAGATTGCTGCGTTGTTGAAACGACCTTACTGCCGTGAAGCAAGGGCCACAGGAAGCGATCAATTCGTAAGAAATCCTTGGTAACAAGGTCTTTGCCGTATTGGTCCCACAATTCAATATTATGCGGTTTGTAGAGCGATACGAACTCCTCATGCGAAGCAAAATAGTCACAGAGGTGGTATTTGTCATACATCTCTTGGAGTGCTCGCTTCGCGGCACCAATAAAATCCCCAATCGTATCATCCCAGTCGATAAAGACTGCTTTGTAGTGGTTCATTTTTCGGGTATCGGTTATCGGGTATCGGTTATCGGGTATCGGGTATCGGGTATCGGGTATCGGTGTTAGAATTCTAACGTAATCTGTCCATTGATGAGTGGCGTTTTGCCAAGGTGCTTGTATGCCAATTCTGTCGCCTCACGGCCACGAGGAGTACGTTTGATAAAACCCTCTTTGATGAGATATGGCTCATAGACATCTTCTATCGTGCCTGCATCTTCACCCATAGCGGTGGCAATAGTGTTCAAACCAACAGGTCCACCTTTGAACTTATCAATGATAGTACTAAGCAACTTATTATCAATCTCATCCAAACCAAAGGTGTCAATATTCAATGCCTCTAAGGCATAACGCGCAATCTCCAAATCTATTGTACCATTGCCCTTTACTTGTGCAAAGTCACGCACACGACGGAGCAAGGCGTTAGCAATACGAGGGGTACCACGACTGCGGCGCGCGATCTCGGCTGCTGCTTTGCTGTCAATATGGATATCCAACAGTCGCGCACTACGCTCCACAATCCCCGCAAGAATATGCGCATCGTAGTATTCCAAGTGGCAATTGATACCAAAACGCGCACGCAATGGACTGGTCAGCAGACCACTGCGAGTGGTAGCACCAATAAGCGTGAACTTGTTGAGGTCGATTTGTATCGTACGGGCAGAAGGTCCCTTATCTATCATAATATCAATACGATAGTCTTCCATAGCCGAGTAGAGATACTCCTCTACAATAGACGAAAGGCGGTGAATCTCATCAATGAAGAGCACATCGTTTTCCTCAAGCGAAGTAAGCAAGCCCGCCAAGTCGCCTGGTTTATCGAGTACAGGGCCCGAAGTCACCTTAAACCCTACCCCCAATTCGTTGGCAATGATATTGCTGAGCGTGGTTTTTCCCAATCCCGGAGGGCCAAAGAGGAGCACGTGGTCTAGACTCTCGCCACGCATACGTGCTGCTTCCACAAAGATACGCAGGTTGCTGACAATCTTCGACTGCCCTGCAAAATCATCAAAACGCAAAGGACGCAAGGCATTGTCTTGCTCCTTCTCCGTCATCTGGTTTCTTATATCGAACTCACTCATATTCTCTAAACACTAAACCCTAAACACTAAACACTAAACACTAAACAGTTGCCTCGCGGAAGGTTTGTTCCAAATCCTCTATCTCGCTGATGGGTTTATCCACCTTTATTTCGCCATGGTCGATAATCACCACACGCGTACACATCTGCTTGACTTCTTGTAATATGTGCGTCGATAGGATAACGGTGCGACCGTTAGGATATTGGATATTGGACGCGACGGTGTCGCTATTGGATATAGGATTCGCTAAGTTGCGAATTAAGGCACGTATATCTTCCAATTGATTAGGGTCAAGACCTGTAGTCGGTTCATCCAAAATCAATAGTTCGGGGTCACCAATCATGGCTTGTGCCAAACCCACACGCTGGCGATAGCCCTTGCTGAGTTGTCCAATCTTTTTATTAGCTTCCACCGTCAAACCTACACGCGCTATCAACTCCTCTACAATTTCGCCTTTTTCCTTATCGCCTAATCGCCTCATCGCCTGCAAACGCAATCCCACGAACAACCGCAGATACTCGCGCACGTACATATCTTCGTATAGCGGATTCTGCTCTGGTAGAAAGCCTATAGACTTAGGCACTTGCAAAACAAAATGTTCGTTTTCACCTTTCCCCTTTAACCTTTCACCTTCCCACACGCCCACCATAATCTTCATTAGCGTAGATTTGCCCGCGCCGTTAGGTCCCAACAAGCCCACCACCTCACCATCGTTGATAGTGAGGCAGATGTCTTTCAGCACATGTTGCTTGCCTATATATTTATTCAGATGGTCAATATGTATGGCCATACATATCTCAACGAAGAGCGGTTAAAAGATGTCCTCAACCTCCAATGTAGGTATGGTGTGATTGTCTGTATGCACAGGCTCAGGAGTGTGCTCTTCTGCCTGTGCATTTGGACTGCGATAATCAGCAGGTCGATAAAGCACTTGGATATTTTCTGCTATGATTTCTGTTTTGCGACGCACTTGTCCATCTTTCTCCCATGTACGTGTTTGCAATTTGCCTTCCACGTAGAGTTTCATGCCCTTGCGCACGTATTTCTCTGCCCATTCTGCCAGATTACGCCACAATACGATAGGATGCCATTCGGTACGATCTGGCACTTGTGTACCATTTTGCATGGTATAACCACGTTCGGTGGTTGCAAGATTAAAATTAGCAATAGCTACGCCTCTTTCCAAAAAACGAATCTCTGGGTCACTGCCTACGTTACCCACTAAAATAACTTTGTTAACTGATGACATGATTGAATACTGTTTTAATAGTTTTAAAAGTTCTAAAGGTGTCAATATTTCGCGCGCTACGCGCTATTTCTATTATTCCACGCTGCAAAGGTACAAAAATATTTGCAAGTATGCAAGAAAATAGCGAATTTTTCGCAATTTTCAGGATAAGGGACGCTGCGCTATGGGACGCCCGTTGGGCTATTGGGTAAGGGGTAATGAAAAAACCGAGCGGTGGTGCCGCTCGGTTTGGGGTAGTCTGTAGGTTTCAATTATTTAACTTTTGCGCCCGTGATGGTGTAGGTTTTGCCATCTTGTAGAATGTACACTTGACCGTTGCGGAGGAGTTTTTGCGTTGGGTTAGCAGGGTTGATATATACCTCTGGAGCAGATGTTGGAGCATTTGCCTCGTAAATGGCTTGAATAGTGATCACGTCACTTATAAATTCATCTGTTGCTTTCCAACCGAGGAATGTGAAGCCCTCGATCTCTGGGGCAGCAGGGATCGTGAGTGTGAGTGATTGACTATAGATCTCGCTATCGTTATCTTCGCTATTGGTGAAGATGATGGTCATATCGCGATATTCAACAAACTCAGCGGTAAGGGTGATGTCTTCTGTGACGGTAAGTGTGCGAGGGTTGTCTGTATTGCCATCAGACCAACGCAAGAAGGAATATCCATCATATGGAGTAGCGGTGATAGTGATGATAGTATTTTCGGCGTACATGCCACCGCCAGCCACTTCGCCCCATTGGTCGTTATTGGTTTGCAGTGTTACCAAACAAACAGTATTGATATTAAGGAACTGTCCCCAATAAGCATGGCGAAGGTATGCATTATATGCGGAATGAGGAACGGTTAGTGTACAGGTGGATGTCGGAGCTTCGAGATCACTTGCATTAGGTGGCGTAGTACCTAAGCAAGTGATGGAGGTGAGAGAGGAGCAATAATAGAAAGCATATTTTCCAATGCTCGTCACGCTATTAGGGATTGTAACAGAGGCGAGGGAGGAGCAACGTCGGAAAGCTGAATTTTCAATGCTCATTACGCTATTGGGGATAGTGATGGAGGTAAGGGAGCGGCAATTAAAGAAAGTCCAATCTCCAATGCTCGTTACGCTATTAGGGATAGTGATAGAGTTGAGGGAGCTGCAACCATGGAAAGCATAATCTCCAATGCTCGTTACGCTGTTAGGGATAGTGATAGAGGTCAAAGAGGAGCAACCACGGAAAGCATAACCTCCAATGCTCGTTACGCTGTTAGGGATAGTAACAGAGGTCAAAGAGGAGCAACCACGGAAAGCAGCATCTCCAATGCTCGTAACGCTGTAGGTAATGCCGTTGTAGTTAACAGTTTCAGGGATGGTGGCAGTGGTTAGACCAGCATAATTCTCGCTCGAATATTCTTCTAAATATGTTACCTCCACAGTTGTGTCACTGGTCATATTGTAGTACAAATCACCCGATTGAAAGTCATATGCCCAAAGGGAAGTGGTGGTAATGAGGGCAACAAGGAGAGTAAATAATTTTGTTTTCATACTAAATATTTTTAAAAGATATACTGAATTAAATTTAACATGTTAGCTTTAGTAAAGACCCAGGCAGAAGTACCTGCTGCAGTTGCAAATCCTTCTATAAATTTATCAATCATTTTGGTTGCAAAATCCGAAAATTTGATTTTTTGAGAAGTCTTTTCTTCACATTTACGAAGAATCTCTTCTTGTTCATCTTTGGGGATTAAACAATTTGTAAGCAAGTGCACTAAATCCTCTTTGCTGATTTGCATTATTTCATTATTATGAGAACGATCAGAAAATCTACCCTCCTTTTTTAGAATGTTGTCCACATAAAGATATAGTCCTTTATCTTCCATTGAAAATTGGATAACATCAGAATTAGGAGATTTTATTTTAGCTTTTTGTAATAACTGTAGAAATGTTTGGTTGTATTCTTCTGCTGTTTTTTGTTGGTAAACTAAGGTGGCTTCATATCGAAGTCGTTTGACTTTGGTCTGAGGGATGCGCAGTTCGATACTAAAATCATAATCCGAATAATTTTGTTTGTTCGGATCTTGAAGCAATTGGTTGAATACCCATACTTCCAAATCGTTTTTGGTCATAGAACCAAACCCTTTTTTGAGATAAGTTGTTAAAAATTCCATAGCATTATACTATAAGATTATCCCTACTCACTTATGGCATTTCGGGTTCCTCCGTTGATTACTTGATATATAGACACACAAAAAGCGCAGACCTCGTGTTGCTTATTCACACACGAGGTCTTAGCATTACCCACACAGTCAAATAAACAACAGGAAACCTACGCTGATATGACAACACACTACGCTCTGAATACAAGCATAGTATGGATATAGTCATACCCATAGGCATTTACTGTTACTTTGGCTTTATTAAGTATTCAGAAAGTTGCGAAGTTTCGAACAACAAAACGCAAAGCGCAATAAACGCTATTTCAATATGTCAAAAACCTACCCCAAGAAAGAACCTTTGCGAAACGCTTTTCGCAGGACATATTTCCCTCCAGCGTAGGATTCGGGTGCAAAGGTACAACAAAATTTGCGGATATGCAAATTTTTGAGGAGAAAAAGTGACTGCGATAAATATTTGAACAAAAATACGGGCTCGGTGAGCCCTATAAAAATAAATAAAAATCAAGGAGAAACTTTGTTTTTGCTTAAAGAATGCAATGCTGCATTGGAGAGCACAAACAAAACTGAAAGGTGAAAGCGTGCAGTAGTAGCAGCAAGGCACGGGGAAAGTATTGGATTGCAATGGAGTGGTAACAGAGTGGTTTCGGAGTAATAACGGAGTGGTTTCGAAAAAGATAGCGGGAAGGAAGCACATAGAAGATAGGAGGATGATAGGGTATTCTCAGGTTAACAACTCGGTTATCCTACGTATATCCTACGTATATGTTACGTATATGTTACGTATATGACAAGGGAAAGACAAAGGGAATTAAGAATTTTGAATTAGGAATTTTGAATTTTGAATTAGGAATTTTGAATTAGGAATTTTGAATGAAAATCTTGCGTATGTTAAAAAAAATAGTACCTTCAAGGACACCGACATTGCCTTTGGGCAATCCCACCTCGAAAGTACGTTCTTATCTCACGTAAACGTTCGAACGATTATTACGCTCAATGCAGCCCATACTCCAGTGGCACTCGGAGGATATGTGCTTTTTTCGGCACGCCCCTTCCCTGAAAGGGTGGGTTCCCTCCGAAAAAAAGTAGAGGTTGTTGCAGTACAATGAGGGCACCTTGGCTTCGCATAGGGTGCATTTTGTAGTACTTCGGACGCCGCCTTGGCTTTGCCAATTCCCCCGAAAGTACGTTCGCATCATGCAGCACATACTGCTGCACGCTCGCACTTTTTTTGAAAATGCGGCTTCGCCTGATGAATCAGTTTATTACATACCACTTACATATGCAAGCATCTGACGTGCCAGCAATAAACTGATTCAATAGATAAATCTATTATTTTTTCAAAAAAAATGCTCGCTTTGCTTGCGTATGTGCATTTTTTGTTGTACCTTTGTCTGCCATTTTGGCAGATTACGCATTATAAACTTTGAAACCTAAAGACTTTGAGACATTTAATCCACTATGGAACAGAAAGATTTGCAACGAATAAAGCAACAATTTAGCATTATCGGTAATAGCGCTCAACTCAATCGCGGAATAGAAATAGCCGTACAAGTGGCATTGACCGATCTGAGTGTACTCATTATAGGAGAAAGTGGTGTGGGAAAAGAGCACTTCCCAAAAATCATACACCAATACTCACCACGTAAGCATGGACCATACTTCGCAATCAACTGCGGTGCTATTCCCGAAGGAACCATTGACGCGGAACTCTTTGGACATACAAAAGGCGCTTTCACCGATGCAAAAAGCGAACGCAAAGGCTACTTCGAGATTGCAGATGGGGGTACATTGTTCCTTGACGAAGTGGGCGAACTACCACTCTCGACACAAGCACGATTATTACGCGTACTGGAAACGGGCGAGTTCATTCGAGTAGGTGACTCGAAAGTACAAAAAACCAATGTACGCGTGGTAGCCGCTACGAACCTGAATATCCCACGAGCCATCGAAGAAGGACGCTTCAGAGAAGACCTATACTATCGCCTGAACACCATCGAAATCAAAGTGCCTGCACTACGCGAACGCAAAGAAGATATACCACTGCTGTTCCGTAAGTTCGTGGTGGATTTTGCAGACAAATATCGCATGCCCGCTATCCGTCTGACCGAAGAAGCCACCGAGATGCTCAAGGCATATTACTGGCAAGGCAACGTGCGCCAACTAAAAAACGTGGCGCAGCAGATTAGTCTGATAGAAGAACGTCGAGAAATCACTCCAGACATCTTAGCGACCTATCTGCCCGCTCACCAGATGCACAAAGGATTGGCACTGATTGAGCAACCAACACACCAAGGAGCACCTATGGAAGAAATGAAAGTGCTATACAATGTGATAGGAGCAATGAAACGAAAAATCGATATGCTGGAGCAACAAGTGGAGCAACTGCACAATAATCAAAATCCACATCCCCAAATGGAAGACCAGATTGTGGATTGGCAACCCGGACAGTTGATAGCCACTACACCAATAACAGCAGAAGAAGAGGTGGCAGAAGTGGCAGTGGAAGATAGCACAGAACTAAAATTAGCCGATATGGAGCGATACACCATACAAAAAGCATTGGCAAAAAACAATGGTAATCGCAAAGCTACGGCAGATGAACTGGGACTGAGCGAACGCACATTATATCGCAAAATAAAAGACTACGGACTATGAAAAAAATAATCATATTGCTTTGTGTAGGACTGTTGAATGCATGCACCATCTCGTATAAGTTTAATGGCGCGTCTATTGACTATTCTACTACCAAGACCATTTCCATAGCCGACTTCCCGAACGTAGCCCCCCTGGTATATGCACCATTGTCGAACAATTTGTCGGATGGTATTCGAGACCTATTTCAGCGACAAACACGTTTGGAGCAAGTAAGACGCGGTGGAAACTTAGAGATTGAGGGCGAAATCACAGGATACCAACTCACTCCAATGGCAGTGTCAGCAGATAGCTATGCCGCAGAAACGAAACTGACCATTACCGTCAAAGTGCGATTTACCAACAACGTGGCACCTGAAGAGAGTTTTGAGAAAACATACACCGCCTATCAGACCTTCGACTCATCGCAGATGCTCAACGACGTACAAGACGATTTGTGCACTACCATGATTGCAGAAATAGCCGACCAAATATACAACGACACCGTCGCCAAATGGTAGGTACAATCATTAGAAAAACGATTTGTTTAATCATTAAAATCATATTTAATTCATGTCAGTACATATTCAAAATAGTCGTATGACGACCACACGCCTGCGCAAAATGAAACAAGAAGGCGAAAAAATAGCTATGCTTACGAGCTATGACTTCACACTTACTCGACTGCTGGACGAAGCAGGAATAGAGATGATCTTGGTGGGAGATAGCGCCTCGAATATCGTGTGCGGCAATCGCTATACACTGCCTATCACAATAGAAGAGATGATATTCTTGACCAAAGGTGTAGTACGCGCAGCAGAGCACGCCTTGGTGGTGATAGACATGCCATTTGGAAGCTACCAAGTAAGTGAAGAACAAGCAGTTAGCAATGCGCTGAAGATGATGAAAGAATCGGGCGCTGACGCCGTAAAATTGGAAGGTGGCGAAGAGATTCTGCCTGCAATCCGCCATATGGTACAAGCAGGTGTACCTGTCATGGGACACTTGGGATTGACCCCACAAAGTGTGAATCAACTGGGAGGCTATGGCTTGCGCGGCAAAGGCGAAGCAGAGGCCGAGAAATTGCTCAACGATGCCAAGTTGCTGGACGAAGCAGGCTGCTTTGCGATTGTACTGGAGAAGATTCCTGCGGAGTTGGCAAAGCGCGTGACAGAGGCGGTGAGCTGTCCAACAATAGGTATTGGTGCAGGCAACGTGACCGATGGTCAGGTGCTGGTATTGCATGATATGTTGGGTCTGAACGAAGGCTTCAAACCTAAATTCCTGCGCCAATTTGCACAATTAGGCGAAGACGTAAAGAATGCAGTAAGCAACTATATTGCAGCAGTGAAAGACAGCAGTTTCCCCAACCAAGAGGAGAGTTATTAAAATATGAAGGATATTGTTATTCTCGCGATAGAATCTAGTTGTGATGACACCTCTGCTGCCGTGATTCGTAATGGCATACTGCTGAGTAATGTGACTGCTTCGCAAGGAGTGCACGAGGAGTTTGGTGGCGTAGTACCCGAATTGGCGAGCCGTGCCCATCAACTGAATATGGTGCCCGTGGTGGATGCAGCATTGAAGCGCGCAGGTGTAGAGAATAAAGATTTGTCAGCTATCGCCTTTACGCGTGGTCCTGGATTATTGGGGAGTTTGTTGGTAGGTGTGAGCTTTGCCAAAGGATTAGCGTTGTCGCTCAATATTCCGTTGGTAGAAGTGAATCACTTGCAAGCACATATTCTCGCACATTTCATTACTCCATCAGAGGGTAGAACAACCGCACAACCACATTTCCCATTCCTTTGCTTGTTGGTGAGTGGTGGTAATAGTCAGATTGTGCTGGTGAAGTCACATCGCGAGATGGAGATTATCGGACAAACCATTGATGATGCCGCAGGAGAGGCATTTGACAAGTGCGCCAAAATAATGGGACTCCCCTACCCTGGCGGACCATGGATCGACCGACTGGCAAAAGAAGGCAATGCAGACGCGTTCCAGTTTGCCAAGCCCAATATCCCTGGGTACAACTACTCTTTTTCAGGACTTAAGACATCCTTCTTGTATTTCCTGCGCGATAATCTCAAAGAAAATCCGAACTTCATTGAGGAAAATAAAGCCAACCTATGTGCCTCCTTGCAAAAGACGATTATTGACATTCTCATTAACAAATTCAAACGTGCAGCTAAAGACTTAAAAGTCAACGAGATTGCCGTAGCTGGTGGAGTGAGTGCCAATAGCGGACTGCGCGACGCACTATTGGATTTGGGGCGGCGTCACCGTTGGACAGTGCATATTCCACCTTTCTCATATACCACCGACAACGCGGCTATGGTTTGTCAGGCGGGATACTTCAAATATATGGATGGCGAATTTTGCCCAATAGATGCAGTACCATATGCCAAGACTAAGATTTAGGTGCGAGGCATGTTACTCCAAATTAAACATATTCGAGAGGCTATCCAACCATACACAGACATTATTTTGTTTGTGGTGGCATTATTGGTCGCAAACTACTTCTGGAAATTCACCGTATTGGGCGACGAGGGAGGAACGCAAGTCACGTGGTTTGGGTTAGACATCACCCGCCCATTTGATTGGATGGCACATCATATTGCCAGCGTAGTCTATTGGATAATTTCGCAGACCAATGAACACGTGCATTTCTTCGAACCAAACCTAATACGTTTTGACACTGGCACTGGCACACGCATTGTGTGGAGTTGCACAGGACTTAAGCAATCATTTATTTGGATTATCATTATGTTAGTCGCACGAGGCAACTGGAAGCACAAACTATGGTTTATTCCTCTTGGACTGATGTGTGCTTACCTATTCAACATGCTACGAATTACACTAATTGCCATAGCATTAGAACACCACCCAGAATGGTTTGATTGCTTGCATGAATACTTGTTTAAGTACTTATTCTATGGAATGCTATTCGGCTTATGGGTGTGGTGGACTCACAAGATTAGTGGGTTGCACCAAGAAGATTAAATGTATCTTCCAGTTATACTCTTTGGATTGTTGCGAATATCATCTATGGTGCCTGTGGCCACTACAGTACCACCATCACGACCGCCATCTGGCCCCATATCAATGAGATAATCGCACGAACGAATAACATCAGGGTTGTGCTCAATGATGATTACCGTATTGCCTTTATCCACCAGTTGGCGCAACACACCCATCAATACCCGTACATCCTCAAAGTGCAAACCTGTGGTTGGTTCGTCTAATATGTATAATGTTCTTCCAGTGCTAAGGCGAGCCAATTCTGTGGCAAGCTTCACACGCTGACTCTCGCCACCAGATAAGGTAGTAGATGATTGTCCCAGTTTGATATACCCTAAACCTACATCTTGCAAAGTTTTTATCTTCTTCAATATATATGGCTGACTCTCAAAGAACTCTACTGCTTGATTGATGGTCATATCCAATACATCGGCAATAGACTTGCCTTTGAAGCGTGCCTCCAATGTCTCGCGATTGTAGCGCTTTCCACCACATACTTCGCATGGCACATACACATTGGGCAGAAAGTGCATTTGTATGGTCTTATAGCCATTACCGCTACACTCCTCGCACCTTCCTCCTGAATTATTAAAGGAGAAACGACCTGCTTTCCACGAACGAATCTTACTCTCTGGCAATTGCGCAAAGAGGTTGCGTATATCCGTGAATACGCCCGTATAGGTGGCTGGATTACTGCGTGGTGTACGACCGATAGGCGACTGATCTACTGCGATAACCTTATCAATATGCTCCATTCCATCAATACGCTCATATGCCAAAGGCGCACGCAAACTACGATAAAAATGTTGGCTCAAGATTGGATAAAGGGTTTGATTGACCAAGGTAGATTTGCCACTGCCCGACACACCCGTCACGGCAATCATCTGCCCCAATGGAAAACTAACATCCACACCTTTGAGGTTATTACCCCTGCATCCGTGCAAAGTAAGATACAAAGTTTCATGCGGTAAAGCCGCTTGTTTCACACCCCGTGGGCTTGTTTCAACATGAGAACTTTGAAACTCTGAAACATTTAAACTGCTATCCAGCGTAGCAGATAATTCTCCTTTCAGATACTTCGCGGTCAGCGTGTCGGACTTGAGCAGTTCGGCAGGGGTGCCACTAAAGACGATATGCCCACCTAAACGACCTGCCTTAGGTCCAATATCTACAATATAATCTGCTTGGCGCATCATGTCCTCGTCATGCTCTACGACAATGACTGAGTTACCCATATCGCGCAGTTGCTTGAGCGAATCAATGAGGCGTTGATTATCGCGTTGATGCAAACCGATACTTGGCTCATCAAGAATATAGAGGACATTGACCAACTTACTGCCCACTTGTGTAGCCAAACGAATGCGTTGGTTTTCGCCACCCGAAAGGCTATCCGATGAGCGAGAGAGGGAGAGATAAGATAAGCCCACACTCAGCATAAATCCTATACGGGAGATAATTTCTTTGATAATCGGTTCTGCAATAGCGCGTTGCTTGTTAGTTAGGCAGGCAGGGACATTCATCAGCCATGCCCTGAGGTCAGTTATGTCCATAGCCGACAGTTCGGCGATATTCTTATCTGCAATGCGGAAACTGAGTGCTTCGCGGTTGAGACGCTGACCTTTACATGTTGGACACTCGCACCAAACCTCTTCCTTCTCCTCTTTCTCATCTTCTGGTTGCTGCACATACTCCAACATGCGTGTGTACCAATTCTCATCATCTTTGATGATATTATCCAATTCCTCCTCGCCTAATTGCCTTTTCGCCTCATCGCCTTTCAGCCTACCTAATCCTCGGCATGTTGGACACCACCCCTGTGGCGAGTTAAAAGAGAAGGTATGTGGCGCTGGTTCGGCATAACTCATGCCCGTAGTAGGACACATGAGGTGGCGAGAGAAGTAACGTATGCCATTACCTCTCGCCTCATCGCCTTCTCGCCTCATCGCCTGTGCGCTATGCGCACATATCGCCATTACTCCATCGCCCATACGCATGGCTTGGTCCACGGTGGCACGGAGGCGTTTTAAGTCTTCTTCTGGGATACTCTCCCTTCCCTTTAAGGAGGGGGCGGGGGTAGGATGCTTTAATTTGAGGCGATCTACGACTACTTCAATGGTGTGGTTCTTGTAGCGGTCAAGCTTCATACCTGGCGTGATTTCCATCACTTCGCCATCCACACGCACATACAAATAGCCCTTACGACGAATGGTCTCAAAGAGTTCCTTGTAGTGTCCCTTACGGTTATTGACCATTGGGGCAAGAATCAGCACTTTTTGTCCGGCATACTCACGAAGAATAAGATCCAGTATTTGGTCATCAGTATATTGCACCATCTTCTCGCCAGTAGCATAAGAGTATGCATCAGCTGCACGAGCAAAGAGTAGTCGCAGAAAATCATACACTTCTGTGACCGTTCCAACTGTAGAACGAGGATTGCGAGAAGTGGTCTTCTGGTCAATGCTAATAACAGGCGAGAGACCTGTGATCTTGTCCACATCGGGGCGTTGCATCGTACCTATGTATCCGCGCGCATAAGAGGAGAATGTCTCCATATATCGGCGTTGCCCTTCGGCAAAGATGGTATCAAAAGCAAGGGATGATTTGCCACTACCAGACAAGCCAGTAATCACCACAAGTTTTTCTCGTGGAATACGCACATCTACATTCTTTAGGTTATGTACGCGCGCGCCAGTGACTACGATATCATCGTTAGTTACCATCTATTTTCTCAACGGATTAAATACTCAACACTTGCAATGCGTTCCACTTATCATCATTGATATCCTTCTTTTGTTTGATAGCTTTGCTCAGTGGCACATAGTCTATTTCACCATTCTTCACGCCTACCATAATATTACGTTGGTCTTCCAATAGTGCCTGTACGGCAGCTATACCCATACGTGAAGCTAAAATGCGGTCACTTGCTGAAGGTGAACCACCGCGTTGTAAGTGACCCAAAATAGTCACGCGTGAACTAAACTCTGGGTGAGCTTCTTCCATCATCTTAGCCACGGCTTGCGCACCACCTTCGATGGCATGCTCTTGCACGAGTACGATACTCGAGTTCTTACTCTTGCGTTTACCTTGACCTATAGCGGCCTCAATCTGCTCAATAATCGTAGCTCGCTCAGGGATGATAGCCGCCTCTGCCCCCGCAGCAATAGCCGCATTCAGGGTCAAGAAACCTGCATCACGACCCATCACCTCAACGAGGAATACACGTTCGTGACTGGTAGCCGTATCGCGAAGGATATCTACGCAGTTCATGATAGTATTGAGCGCAGTATCATAACCGATAGTGGCATCTGTACCCCAGAGGTCATTGTCAATCGTGCCTGGGATACCTACCACAGGGATATTAAACTCTTGTGCAAACAATCTACCACCAGTAAACGAGCCATCACCACCTATCACAATCAGTGCATCAATCTCTTCACGCTTAATGGTTGCGTATGCTTGTTGGCGTCCCTCTTGAGTGGTGAATTCTGCACAACGTGCCGACTTAATAATCGTACCACCACGTTGAATAATACCACTCACATCTTGCGTAGTAAACTCTTTGACTTCGCCATCTATCAGTCCCTTATAACCACGATAGATAGCTTTCACTCTAATATCATTTGATATAGCAGCACGCGTCACTGCGCGCAGCGCTGCATTCATTCCAGGTGCATCACCTCCAGAGGTGAGGACACCAATTGTTTTAGGTTTAAATTCCATATATTCTTACCATTAAACTATAAACTTTCAACTATAGGCGCTTTGCGCCGTTCTCTAAACTGCAGCGAAGCTGCTCCATCAACCACTTGGGAGTAGAAGTTGCTCCGCAGATGCCCACTCGCTCTGCCTTGTGGCATTGCTGCAATATCTCAGGTGTGAGGTCTGCTTCACTACTCACAAAAACTGTGCTAGAGTTCACTTCCAAACAATGATTGTATAGCACTTTTGCATTCGAAGACTTCTTTCCTCCTACGAAGACTACCACATCATTACTTCGAGCGAAATCTTGCAACTTCTTCACGCGATTAGCTACATTCCTACAAATCGTATCATGGTATTCAAATACAATCTCCTCGCCTTTCGCCTCTAACCTCTCGCCTCTTCGCTTCTTGATTTCTTCTACAATATCCCGAAACTCCTCTACCGACTTGGTCGTTTGTGAGAAGAGGTATATTGGGCGCTCATAGTTCAGTTTATCCAAATCGTGGATACTCTCAATCACGATAGCCGTATTATTGGTTTG
>CAMEKM010000031.1 GCA_945921355.1 uncultured Bacteroidales bacterium | reverse complement strand
GCCGTCCATGCGGATACATACGCCGTTCTTTACGTCTTGAGAGTTAATCATAATTTTATAAAATAGTTTTAATTATTCGCAAAATTCGCCACAAAGGTACAAAAAAAATATCATTTAAGCAAGTATGATGAGATATTTTTATATTTTTAGTACAAATTATCACCTTAAACACACAAGAATAAAACATTACTTTAAAAAAAATCCAAAACATTTGCATAAATCAATAAAAAAATGTACCTTCGCAGTCGATAAAAAATCATTAATTATGACATCACACGAAAAATTAAAACAGTTGCATAATTTCACTAAAATTATCCAGTGGTTTGCATGTATATTTCTACTAAGTATACCTGCAATAGGTTGTGCGACTCTATTTCCACAGCCACTGTCCGTTGCTTCGTTGAAGTGGATACAGTTCTTGCAAACGACATCAATATTTTTGTTGCCACCACTATGTATGGCTTATCTTTGGAGCGAGCGACCGCTGGAGTGGTTGCGGGTGAAAGGTAAAAGGTTAAAAATGAAAGGCGAGGGGATATGGGCAGTGGTGCTGATGCTGGTGGCGTTGCCTGCGATTAATTTATTGGGGTATTTGAATCAACAAATGACCTTGCCTACGTTTTTGGAGCCACTGGAACAATGGATGAAGACATCGGAAGAGAATGCAAAAGTACTGACTGAACAATTTCTCAATGTAACCACCTTCAGCGGATTGATTATCAATCTACTATTGATGGCGCTATTGCCTGCTGTGGCAGAAGAATTGACATTTAGAGGGGTACTGATGAACCTTTTTGAGGTAAAAGGTGAAAGGTTAAAGGTAAAAGGAAAGAGAACTCACTTGGCGATATGGTGTAGTGCGATATTGTTTTCAGCGATACATCTGCAGTTCTATGGATTTGTGCCTCGTATGTTGATGGGAGCGTTGTTTGGCTATATATTGGTGTGGACAGGCAATTTGTGGATACCAATATTGATGCATTTTACTAATAACGCCATGGCCGTATTGCTATATTTTGTAGCGTTTCGTGCCAATTGGGATATAGAACAGTTAGATGCCATAGGAACAAACGACACCCTGTGGTTGGGTGTCGTCAGTATGGTTTTAACGATAGTGGGAATTTATGCTTTTCGTCGTTCGACCACGATGAGCAATGCTTCTTCTCGAATATCCAGCGGCAATTGAATGTTGCGTAGTTGAATACTACGTACCCATCCAGGAACATCTTTTGCCTTTAGGGTATCAAACACTTCACGTATCATTTGATATTGCTCTTGGGTATATTCTTCTGCGGGGATACCGCTGAGAGTATCCAATTCTTCATCATCGTAATACTCCACCTTGGCATTGGTTTGCAAGAGCGTCTCACGTTCGCAAACGAGGTGCTCGCCGCAACAGCCGTCGTCAGGGTCGGACGCCGTCTCACGGCTATTGGATGCCTCGCTATCGGGGGTTGAATGATTGCTTTGCTTACTATAGGATTGTTGCTGTTTGCGAGCACGTACCTCAAAAACAACAAGCACAACAATGCCGAGGCAAACAAATAATATCAAAGGTAAAATATTACTCCACATCTTCTTCTACAACGAGGTTATTGATGATAAAGTTTTGGCGCTCGGTGGTGTTTTTACCCATATAGAAACTCAACAAATCCTTGACTGCATCCTCTTTGCGTAGCGTTACTTGATCAAGACGAATCCCCTTGCCTATAAATCCTTTGAATTCATCGGGACTAATCTCTCCCAAACCTTTGAATCGAGTAATCTCTGGGTTTGGTGTTAACTCTTCAATCGCCTTAATACGTTCTTCATCGCTGTAGCAATAGCGTGTTTCTTTCTTGTTCTTGACACGGAAAAGTGGCGTTTGAAGGATGTAGACGTGACCTTTCTTCACAAGATCTGGGAAGAATTGGAGGAAGAAAGTAAGCATCAGCAGTCGAATGTGCATACCGTCCACATCGGCATCGGTAGCAATAATCACCTTATTATAGCGCAACTCATCCAAACCATCTTCGATATTTAGTGCCGATTGCAAGCAATTGAACTCTTCGTTTTCGTAAACGACTGATTTGCTCAGTCCGTAGGAGTTGAGCGGTTTACCACGTAAAGAGAACACAGCTTGTGTGCGTACATCGCGACTAAGCGTGATACTACCCGAAGCAGAGAGACCCTCAGTGATGAATATACTACTCTCTTGGCGTAAATCATCATCGGCATCTTTAGCAGATTTGGTGGGTTTGGCATCATTATAATGCACTTGACAATCGCGCAGTTTAGGGTTGTTGAGAAGGTTTTTCTTCGCACGCTCACGCGCAGCCTTGGTAACACCAGCAATGGCTTTGCGCTCTTTTTCAGAGTCTTGAATCTTCTGCAACATTACTTCCGCAGAAGCTGGGGTCTTGTGAAGGTAGTTGTCGAGCTGTTGTTTGATGAAATCATTGACAAATTTATTCACCGACAAACCGCCTTCAGGCGACATGTCTTTAGAACCCAACTTTACTTTGGTTTGGCTCTCAAAAACAGGTTCCGACACATTAATGGCAATAGCACCTACTACACCATTGCGGATGTCGCTCAGCTCTTGATTCTTATTGAAGAACTCCTTGATGGTACGTCCGATAGCCTCGCGGAAAGCTGCTTGATGAGTACCACCTTGGATGGTATGTTGGCCATTGACAAAGGAATAGTACTCCTCGCCCGATTGGTTAGTATGGGTAAGCGCAATCTCAATATCCTCGCCCGCAATGTGGATGATTGGGTATAGTGGCTCGACCGTCATATTCTCTGTAAGAAGGTCAAATAGACCATTCTTGGAGATGTATTTCTTACCATTGTAAACGAGAGTCAGACCCGTATTAAGATACGCGTAATTGCGCATCATTGTTTCAATGAAATCGTTGCGGAAATGATAGTTTTCAAACAATCCCTTAGAATTATCAGGTACAAACTCTATCATTGTACCACGTTTCTCATTACCTGTATAGTCAATGACACCGCTATCTTCCACCAAATGGCCTTGTTTGAAAGCAATGCGACGAGTCTTGTCCTCGCGCCACACTTGCACAACAAACTCCAAACTCAAGGCATTGACGGCTTTGGTACCCACACCATTCAAGCCAACAGATTTCTTGAAAGCTTTGGTATCGTACTTACCACCCGTATTAAGAATAGACACGGCTTCCACCATTTTACCGAGTGGAATACCGCGTCCGTAGTCGCGAACGCGAACGCGCTCGCCCAATGAGGTATCTGAGGCAGAAACAGGAGAAACACTCACCTCAATCACCTTGCCTTCGCTCATGCGAAACTCATCAATAGAATTGTCGATTGTCTCCTTGATGAGTACATAAATACCATCATCCGAGTGATTACCATCACCCAGTTTGCCGATATACATACCTGGACGACGGCGGATATGTTCACGGTCATCGAGGTGGACGATATTGTCCTCGTTGTAGGTAGGGATTAGTTGTTCTGCCATAGATATATTTATTTTTTAGCGTCGATTTCTGTATCTACCAAGATACGTCCACAAAGCTCGCAAACGATGATTTTTTTGCGAAGACGGATATCCAATTGGCGTTGTGCAGGAATTTTACTGTGGCAACCACCGCAACTATCACGCTCAATCTTCACGACAGCTAGACCATTGTGTGCATTCTTGCGGATACGGTGGAATGCAGTAACAAGACGATCCTCAATATGTTTCTCAAGATCAGCAGCGCGGAGCATCAGTTTCTCGGTTTGCTCTTTGGTTTCCGAGAGAATGGCATCCAATTCATTGCGTTTTTGGTTGAGATCTACAGTACGGTCTTCAATGTCCGTAACCGTCTTAGCCTTGTCAGCTTGACGCTCCTCTAACTCAGTTTTGAATTTGCTAATCTTGCGTTGTGAAGCTTCGATATCCAACTCTTGGTACTCAATCTCCTTGGTAAGGTTGTCATACTCGCGGTTGTTGCGCACGTTGTTTTGTTGTTCTTTGTAGCGAGAGATAGCCGCATTGGCATTCTCAATACGTACACGGTGATCAGAGATACCAGTTTCACACTCTTTGATACCATTCTCGATATTGGTCAAACGAGTCTTGAGACCTTCGATCTCATCGCTCATATCCTTTACCTCTTGTGGAAGTTCACCTGCGAGGATACGCAACTCATCGATTTTGGAATCAACAGTTTGCAATTCGTACAATGCACGTAGTTTTTCTTCTACGGTCATGATTTTTTCTTCTTCTTTCTTTGCCATAATTGTATGTTTTAATATGATTATTCTATTTTGAAATTATGAAAATACTTTACAGGACTGGCATCTTGACTGGCTACGAAGGTGCGGATATGCGGAGAGAGCAACTGCTCGAACAATTCGCGCGTATAGTGCTCGCTCACCCAATGATCAAGGTCAATAATACCTATGCGATGTTGCGCAGTTTGCAATTCGTGGTATTTGAAATCAGCCGAAATGAAAACATCCGCTCTTTGTTCAATGGCATCCTCCATCAAGTCGGCTCCAGCACCTCCACAAAGTGCGATGGTTTGAACTTGCATATGATCTGTTGGGACGTATCGCAGACCTATGCCATCAGTAGTAAAGGCATCCGCAACGCGTTGCAATAATGCGGTAAAATTCATTGATTGAGGCAAAACGCCTATTACCCCCAAACCTGCAGTAGGATTCGTGGCTGAAGGTTGTAGAATGCGATATTCAGATATACCAATCTTCTCTGCCATGCGTCCGCTGACACCATTCAACCAACTATCCATAGAAGTGTGTGATGAATAGATGGCAATGCGATGACGGATGGCCTGCTCCACACAGCGCTCTTGTGGAGTGGCACCAGTTAGATGCTTTAATCCATGAAACAATAGCGGGTGATGAGAAACAATCAAATCACACCCCATAGCAATAGCCTCATTGACGACAGACTCTGTAACATCTACCGTCAACAATGCTGCATGTATATCTGCATTGCGGTCGCCCACCTGCAGTCCCGAATTATCCCAAGTTGCTTGGTAACTCAAGGGAGCTACAGATTCTATGATATTGATAATATCCTGAAGGATCAACCTTTTTTAGCTCCCACTCCAGTACGAGCCGAAGAAGCCGCAGCTTTTTGCGTCTTCACTTGTGCTTTAGGAGCAGGTTTCTTAGTTTCTTGCTTCTTCTCCTCAATGGCAACTTCTTCGCCCTCCTCTTCGATGCTGAAGTCGGTAATTCCTGCATTGATTAAGATATTGTACCATTGAATAAGTTTGCGAATATCGCTTGGATAAACGCGGTCACGATCAAAGTCAGGTAATACTTCGCCAAAGAAATCGCGCAATTGGTCATTATCCGCTTTCTTTGGGTCGATAGCAGCAACCTTCAAGCCCTCTTTCTCACCCAACTTAATCAGCACCTCGCTGAGAGAAACATCCTCACCCATGGTGTACATTGATATCTCGCCCAATGAAACGATTTTATCACGTGCATAAGTGGGTACACGCTTACCATCAAGCAATGACTCAACGATGAGCATGTTATTACCACGAATAACTAACTTGTAAAGACCTGGCTTACCAGTGATTGACAAAATATCTCTTAACATAATCTTGTATTTTTCTTATTATCTTACTGTAGGTAAAATACCGAGAAGTATTAAATCGGCTGCAAAATTACAACTTTTTTTGTATATATGCAAATTTTTGTGTACCTTTGCGCGAAATTTATGCGTCTCAAGAGTAATATCCATATTAAAAATCGTCGCGCTACCTTTGATTATGAGGTATTGGATCGCTATGTAGCTGGTATTCAGTTGTTCGGCACAGAGATTAAATCTATCCGCGAAAGTAAAGCTTCATTGGTAGATACTTATTGCCAATTTGTAGGTAATGAATTATGGGTAAAACAAATGCACATTGCAGAATATCGCTTTGGAAGTTATGCTAATCATGAAGCAAAACGCGATCGCAAACTACTAATGACAAAAAAAGAACTCCGCAAACTGCAACGCCAAGTACAAGATACAGGTAAGACCATCATACCTCTATGTCTATTTATCAACGATAAAGGGTTTGCAAAATTGGAGATTGCACTTTGTCAAGGTAAACACACATATGATAAACGTCAGTCGCTACGTGCGGCAGATGACAAACGCGAATTGCAACGTGCAATGCGTGATGCACAAAGATAGCGACAGCTAACACCACAATGATATCGTTGGTGATTTATCAATTGGTTTCTTTCAAAAAGAGCAAATAATCTGCCACTGACAATGAGTTGCCAAGCAACTCATTGTTGACTTCTGTGATACAAATGATTTGCACACCCAACGCTTGGAGTTTAGTTTTGAGATCGGAATTTTTATCTATCAAACTCTTGTACCATTCCGCTTCATCCAAAGAGATAAAACCTGTGATTTGCAAGGCACTTTGCTCTTGCGTAAACATAGGGCGTTGTTTAAGATCGAAGTCCTTGATCATGAACTGCGTGAAATTGAACAGTGCCACCTCGTAGAGCAAATCGTTGAGTAGTTTCTCATCTTGAGGAATAATCATCAGTACCATTGCTGGCATAGATCTTTCTGGATTAAACTGTAGGGTCGTATCCAATTGCTGTTCGGACTCATCAAGTGTAGTGCGACGCGATTGCAAAGAAGATGTAGAAGCATCTTGGTGACTTTCTGCTCCCTGTCCCATCAAAGCCAACATATCTTTACCCATCGCAGATAACTCGCTATCAGGATAGCGTGTTACCATGTCGCGAAGCGAAGCAATAAACGCCTCTTGTCCCTCGGTCTTAGCGATTGCTATGGCATTAAGGAAGAGGAAACGTGGCATCAATGGCGTAAGTGGGTAATGCTCTTCGGCATATGTAGTATTGGTCTTGACAGCAGCAAATTGGTTGGTAGTATAAGCACGATACGTTTGTTCATAGAGCGAATCTTGCTCCACCGCCATACGACGTAAACGGTCGAAATAATCAGGCTGACTTACGATGTACGCCTCGTTGGAATCGGGGAAACGTGCAAGAATCTCTGCCTTGTAATACCTTGCATCCGCAGTACGATTTTCCTTCAAGGCTGTGTGGTATTGCATGTAGAAAAGATCCAACAAACGTGGCTCACTTGGGAAACGACGCAAGAAATCTTGAAAAGTCTCATCACTCAACTGACGATCACCAACCTCATCGCGATAGATGTAAACCATATGATACAACGCATCGGCAATGAGTTGGTTAGATTGCTGCATATCCGCTTCCGTGCGTGGGATTTGTTGGAGATAGTACTCGGGCTTGTGATTGTCGGTTTCCACTGGTACATTGGCTGCTAAAGCAGTAGAATCTGAAGCTATACTATCACTATCCAATTCTTCATCCCATTCAGAAGTATCATCAAAAATGGACGAACTAGTGGCCTTACTCATGCGGCGCCAATTGTCTTCTAAGGTTCGATTACCCCATTGAGTACGGAAAGTCTGTTTGCCAGAGCGAAGAAGTTGGGGATTGTAGAAATACCATTGTCCTGCACCTGCCCCACCAAGCATATTGGCCGTATTGACACTGCGTGTACCAGAGTTGTTCTCTGCCTCGCGCTCGGCTTGTGCCAAACGCTCCTGCTCCTCTTCTTCTGCACGAATAAGTCGAGCTATAATGGAATCAACCACTACACGTTGTTCCACTTCGGATAAAGTGGCAAGATGCTGCAATGAATCTTGCAATTGTACCACAGTATATTCCACCACAAGTGCATCAAGCGTCTCCGATAGACGTTGGATACGCGCATAATCTTCGCTTTCAGCAGAAATGATTTGCAATGCCTCTTTGTAGTAGGGGCTTGCTAAGACATAATTACGCTGCTGATAATAGATATCCGCGGCTGTAATCAATACGTGTGCTTTGTTTAAACCATTTTCTGTACTTTTTTCGATGCCAAGTTCGTAGTATTTGAGGGCATTTACAGTATCTTGTCTCAAAAGAAAAACATCACCAATGGCACCATAGAGTTGATCCAGCTTCTCTTTGTTTTTATCTTGCTTAGCCATCTTTTCCAACGCTTTAACCGCAGCCTTGGGGTTGTCTTCCATTTGCGCTTGACGAATACGTGCATTGAAGTCCATCTCATTAGATGGCTGCATCTTTAGCACTTTTTCGTAGGCCGATTGGGCATTCTTTTTATCATTTTGCATTTGGTACAACTGCCCTAACACAAATTGAAAACGAGGACGATTCTCTTTACGCTTCTCATTAGGTAGAGCAATCTTGATGAAAGGAATAGCCTCTTTATATTGTTTGGTTTTAAGCAAAATATCAGCACTTGCAGCAGCATAGAGAGGGGCGTTTTTACGGCTGAGGTTTTCTATTTGCACTTTTGCCAACATATCTTCCGCTTCATACAGCCATCCCATTTCGGCATATGCTCGTGCGATCCACAATTGGCAACATGCCACCATATCTACATCGTAACTATAATGGTGAATGATATAGTTGAACGTACTGACACTACCAATAAAATCACCCTTATGAAACTCTGCCTTCGCCAATAGCATCCATGCGTTACCCATTTGGTTATTGAACTCTTCTTGCTCCAACCACGCAGCATATTCAGGGTCTTTACGTTTCTTGTCGTGATCAACTTTCGGACGCGCTTTGATGCTATGTAATTTGATGCACTTACGGCATTTTTCGATAGTTCGATCCATTTGAGAAGTAGCACTTTGTGCTGCTTCATGGTTGGATACGGGGTAAAGATTGAGGATGGTAGAATAATCATCTTCATTGGCTTCGCGAGTAGCTTCTTCGCCTTCTTTAAAAGCCAATTGACCATTAAAGTAGATATTGTATTTAGTTTTCATTTGGTGGAAAGCACGAGTACTCCATGTGTTTTTTTGCGTAGAGCAAGACATGAGTACACCAGCCAACATCACCAATACTATATATATTTTATTTCTCCCCATAACTCGATTAGTTTCAATGTGCAAAACAATATTGGGTACAAAGGTACAAAATATTTACGATTTGACAAAGTCCAACAGACAATTTATTGTAAAAATATCAAAAACGGCTCTAAAACATTACGGACACCCTATAGGGAAACACCTAGATGATAACCAAGTAGTAAGCAAGTGGTAACGGAGTGGTTTCGAGAAAGAAAGCACTAAGGATTATCATAACTAATTACTTTAGCCCTTTGATATGGCTTGGAGCAGGAACAAAATCCTTGAGATAGAATGGCTCATAATATGCCATTTGCTTCACATCCAACGATATAGCCTTTTCTGCCAATTTGCCCATATATTGGGCTTGCGGATGGATATTGGCAATAAAATGTGCGTTGGGTGATGTAATGATCGATTGGCATTTCTCAGCACCATTGCCAAAGAAATAGATTGTTTGCTCACTCAATTCCTCGGCAAATGATTGTTCGTCAATCACTTTAGCAACAATATCGGTAATCTGTTGCAAAGTGTTGGGATGATACATCGCCGTATATACTTCCATTCGACGAGCATCCAACATTGGACAGAGGCTATAAGATGATGAAGGAAGAAGGTGAGAAGGGAGAGATGCACAGAGGATCTGCAATGTATCAACGGGTATTAAAGGGATATTCATACCATAGCAAAGACCTTTGGCAATACTCGTACCTATGCGGAGACCCGTATAACTTCCAGGACCTTGCGATAGAGCAACTGCATCCAATCGCCAACCTTCCTCACGCGCCATTTGGAGCAACTGCTCAATAAATACTGGTAACTCGCTAGCATGGTTAGCACCTAACAAATTTTCTCTATTAGCTACTACAACACCATCTTTGCAGATAGCTGCGGAACAGCAGGATGTTGATGTTTCAATACACAATATATTCATCTCGTTGTAAAAGCGCTTATAGTTGCGTCATTAATTAAAACTCTATACTTATTTTGAATTTCCGCATATCACGATTGAGAATGATTGCGGCTAATACAGCTGCCAAGGCATCGCAGATAGGCAAACTCCACCAAACACCCCAAATAGGTGTAACGTCGATTGTTTGAAATAGCACTGGTATGAGTAATATACATGGAATAAGGAATATTACCTGACGTGTTAAGCTCAGAAAGATTGCTTTACCTGACATGCCAATGGAGGTGTAGAAGTTGCCCACCACCATCGGGAAACCAACCATCACCATCGCGCACAACATCACTCGGGCAGGCGCAATGGATTGCGCAATTAATAGTTCATCATGCGTAAACAAGCGAATAAATCCTTCAGGCCAAATCAATCCAAATAGCCACAATACGCCCATCACACATGTAGCACACATTGCTGTCAACTTCAGCGCACGCACCATGCGGTCAAATAGTTTCGCACCATAATTATAGCCCACAATAGGCTGCATACCTTGGTTCAATCCCATCACCACCATTGCGAAGAAGAACATAAATCGATTGGTTATACCAAATGTAGCAATCGCCATATCACCGCCATAGCGCTTGAGCTGGTTGTTGAGCACAATCACTACAAAACATGAAGCCATATGCATCAAGAAAGGCGCAGTGCCAATACCCAAAGCACGCATGGTGATATCTCGCTTTAGGCGCCATATGCCACGATGGAAATAGATAACTTCCTTCGGATTAAGGAATATAACCAACTCGATAATCACTGACACCAACTGCGAAATCATAGTAGCCAATGCTGCACCTCGCACCCCCATATCCAATACAAAGATAAAAATAGGGTCAAGGATGATATTCACAACCACAGCTAGAATAGTAGCATACATCGCAATTTTAGGGTGTCCGATGGAGCGCAACATACTATTCAGTCCGTAGTATATATGCGTCAATATGTTGCCCCATAGAATAATCTCCATATATTCGCGGGCATAAGCAATGGTCACATCGCTCGCACCAAAAGCATACAAAATAGGATCTAACCAATATAGTCCAACAGCCATCACCAACGCACCTAATAGCACATTCAGCAATATCACATTTGCCAACACATCATTGGCGGAACGATAGTCTTTTTCTCCCAACTTGATTGCCACCAACGAACTCGCTCCTACTCCTACCAAAGTGCCAAAAGCTGCGCAGATATCCATAAAAGGTTTAGCTACTGTCAAGCCCGACAATGCCATCGCACCCACACCATGTCCGATGAAAATTGAGTCCACCATGTTGTATAGCGAACTAGCCGTCATCGCAATGATGCCAGGCAAAGCATACTTAAGTAGCAAGCTACGTACGGATTGGGTTCCGAGTTCGGTTATCTTAGGTGATGACATATGGATTCAAACATTTGTGATGCGGGATGTCCATCTTGCAATGCGATAGGCATACCCTCATCACCGCCTTCACGGATTGACTGTACTAGCGGAATCTGTCCTAGCAGCGGGATATTCAGTTCTTCTGCTAATTGCTTGCCGCCATCTTTGCCAAAGATGTAATAGCGATTATTCGGCAATTCCGCAGGCGTAAACCATGCCATATTCTCGATTAACCCCAACACGGGCACATTGATTTTCTCATTCATAAACATATCCACGCCCTTGCGTGCATCCACCAATGCCACAGGTTGTGGTGTGGTCACTACGATAGCACCTGTCAAATGCAGATGCTGTACCAAAGTGAGGTGAATATCGCTAGTACCAGGAGGGAGATCTATGAGAAAATAGTCCAATTCGCCCCAATTGGCATCTTGAATCAGTTGTTTAATTGCATTGCTTGCCATACCACCACGCCAAACAACAGCTTGTTGCGGGTCAACAAAAAAACCTATTGACAGCATCTTCACACCGTATTGCTCAATTGGCTCAATGAGATTACGACCATTCACAGGCGTAGAAATAGGGCGACAACCTTCAGTGTGGAACATCTTTGGAATAGATGGTCCGTGAATATCGGCATCCAATAAACCAACCTTGTAGCCCATCTTTGCCAATGTGATTGCAAGATTAGCAGAGATGGTGGACTTACCTACCCCACCCTTGCCCGAGTGAATAGCTATGACCTGTGTCGCACGCAAGTTCTCTACAGAATCGGCTTTGGGTACCATATTTTGCTTGATGAACTTGGTATGGATATGTACAACCGCATTCTCGTCTACATAGGTATGAATAGCCGTTTCAGCAGCTTTCACTACCGACTTGCGGAATGGGTCATTGTCTTTTTCGAATATCAGCGAGAATGAGACCTCTAACCCCGAGATACGAATATCGTCCTCGAGCATACCGCTCTCTATCAGATTTTTGCCTGTGCCTGGGTAGCGCACATGCTGAAGGGCATCAATTATTTGTTGAGGATACATAGTTTCTTCCGTATGAACGATAAGTGTCTTTTTCTATTTCTATTTCTGGCTCCGTGAGTGACGGATTAGCAGGTAATTGCCAACGCAAATACTTGATTTTCAACCCTCTATCCAACCACTGATGCTCATAATGCGTCTGCAATGCCCGTGCTTCTTCAATATCGGATTTCCATTTTTCTACTTCCGATTCCAGACTCTTGTCATATAAATCAGCCGTGTCCACCAGTAGCGGATATTTATTCTCCTTCACCATTGCTTGCGTATAGGTATAAAGGAAGGGACTGTCTGTCTTCAAGTGGATCAAACCATTCTCTTGCAGCAATTCCGCATAACGTTGCATAAAATAGGTCGAAGTCAGTCGTTTAGTCGCTTTCTTCATTTGCGGGTCAGGGAAAGTAATCCAAATCTCAGCCACCTCGTTGGGCGCAAAGAAATGGGTCAGCATCTCTATGTTCGTGCGCAGAAATGCGACATTCTTCATCCCTACCAACTCTGCTTGCTTGGCGCCTGCCCACATGCGAGCACCTTTGATATCTATACCGATGTAATTCTTATCGGGATAACGAGCAGCCAAACCTACGGTGTATTCTCCACGTCCACAACCGAGTTCCAATACAATCGGATTGTCATTATGGAAATACTCCTCGTGCCATTTGCCACGCATCGCAACCACAGGATTCCCCTCCAATGTCTCACGTGCTCCACATTGAAACACATTGTGGAAGGTCGCCATCTCCGCAAATTTCTTCAGTTTATTTTTTCCCATTTAATTCTCAATTCTTAACACACTAACTCCTACATCCGTTATTCCTCTCAATATATCCTCGCGCATACCTTGTTGTATAGTCACTTCATATTCACCTTCGGATAGCGTAATATGCTCTAAATACAGCAGAGGTAACTCGTATATTTTCATTCCTGAGCCATACCACTCTCCCCGTTCATTTGCCATGAAACTCTCAATAGTATCGCAACGTAACACCATAGAATCCTTCTTCACATTCACAAATAGCCATAGATTTTGATAAGGATATCTATCTGTGTGGCGCACTGTAACTTGCATCTGATAATCTCCCATTGTATCTGTGATATTCGGAGAGAATACCATCACCGAATCTGCAGACCATCCTTGAGCAGGGAGCGATTGAAATTCGGAGAAAACAACCCCTTGCTGACAAGCTATCAACAGCCCACTAATCAGCGCGAGAAGAATTACCTTTTTCATGATTTCTGCGATTATTGTTGCGATGATCATTGTTTCTTCCTCCACGATGACCACCATTGTTTTTGTTATTCTTTTTCTTATCAAAACGCGTTAAATCATCTTGTCCAACCACATTCTGATAATCTGTTTCCATAATCACTACTGCCGACTGCTTGCCCCCTAAATTCAATGGTTTTTCCCCTCTGCGATTCATTTCTATTATCTCATGCGCTTTGGCAGGAGTAATTGTTTCTAGATTAGCAGGACGATGCGAATCGGTGGAATATGTCACTTCGCCTTTTAGGGGGTCAGAAGAGAAGAAGTAATAGGTCGCATCTTTTGTTTCCAACGGAATATTGCGTGAAGGTAATTTCTTCACTGCTTCTTCATATACGGGCACTTCGTAGTTCAAACAGCACTTTAATTTCGCGCACTGACCTGCCAATTTCTGCGGATTCAACGAGATGTTTTGAATGCGTGCGGCATTGGTTCCTACAGAGGAGAATTGCGTCATCCACGTGGAGCAACAAAGTTCTCTACCACAAGGTCCTGTACCTCCAATACGACCTGCCTCTTGACGTGCACCAATCTGCTTCATTTCAATACGAATACGGAAGGTTTCAGCATACACTTTAATCAACTGGCGGAAATCCACACGGCCATCAGCTATATAATAGAATATCGCCTTCGAACCATCGCCTTGGTATTCCACATCACCTATTTTCATTTCCAACCCAAGCGACTTAGCCAACTGACGCGACTTAATCATTGTCTCTTGTTCTTTCGCGTGGGCTTCTTCAGCACGAGTCAAATCCTCTTTAGTAGCCAATCGCAACACATGACGAATCTCATAACGCTCAGTGTTGATTCGGTTCTTTTTCATTTGTAGCGGCACTAACTTGCCAATCAGTGTCACTTCGCCCAAATCTGTACCTGGGTTTGCCTCCACTACAACTGAAACGCCTTTCTCCAAAGGTAATTTGTTCGAATTATGATAGTATGCTTTTCGGGTATTTTTAAATTGTACCTCTACCAGATCCTCTTCATCTCCTGTGTGAGGCACATCGCTTAGCCAATCCACCACAGGCAACATATGTCTAGGGTTATGATTGACCGCTTTCTTTGTGATTCTGCACGAACCATTCTCTATAATAAAATCTTCTTTCATATATTCATTAATCAGTAAACTATTTCACTAAAACAATCATCTGCAAGCAAAGATCGAAAAATATAATCTTCGCATTGCCATTTTGCCCTATTTGTTGTTCCGCCTTTCCAAATTCTTCCATCATCTTTTCTACATTTCCTTCGTGGATAAAAGGCGCAAACCGAGTAGAGAATCCTTTCTCTTTTTCAGTCTGATAATTCATCTCGCTACAACCGAAATTGTATATATAATTCTCTCGAAGTTGCCGTTGAGCATATTGCAAAAATGCCTTTTGTTTTTCTCTTCCCACTTTGCTATCTGCCATTTCCATGCTCCATTGGCGTAGTTTCAATAAGGCACTATAATCTTTTTTCTGTCCCACCAACCACGCGTTGCGCATCAATGCCACAAAGTCATCAAAATAAGTTTGATTATCTTCATTTTCGCTCATCACACGTAGTGCCGACAAATAACTACCATTCGCCATATGTGCTATATTCATCGACTCCTCTTCGCCCAACCATGAGTATTCCCCACGCAATGCAACCGCTATGGTATCTTTTGACAAACGAGGAACACGCACCTCTTGCACACGCGACAGCACCGTACTCAGTAGTTGCTCTGGATGTTCACTCACCAGCAAAAACAACGTTTTAGTTGGTGGCTCTTCCAATAGTTTCAATAGCTTGTTCGCGCAGGTGGTATTCATTTTCTCTGGCTGCCATATTATCATCACCTTGTAGCCATCACCAAAACTCTTGAGCGACAACTTACGTAGAATTTCACTACTCTCTTTCTCGTATATCATTCCCTGCTTCGTTTCCACACCCATTCTACGATACCAATCATCTAAATCAAAATAATGTTCCTCTAATATCAAGCTCCTAAACTTATCCACAAAATCATCACACACGTCGCCATCTTCACCTTTTACTATCGGAAATGCAAAATGCAAATCAGGATGTTGCAATTTCTGATATTGCAAGCAACTTGGGCACACACCACATGAATCACTCTCGCTTTTATTTGGACAAGCCAAGTATTGTGCATACGCAAGTGCCAAAGACAATTTCCCCACACCTGATATACCCGTAAACAATTGTGCATGAGCAATACGTCCATCACGTACTGCTTGACACAACTGTCGTTTTACTTCTTCTTGCCCTACAATTTCACAAAATCGCATAGTTATACAAATTAGCCCACAAAGGTACAACTTTTTTTTAATATATGCAATTCCTAAGAAAGAAATTCTTTTTCTTTAACTTAACAACATATCAATATCTTATGTGCTCTTATTTAGATATTAAAAAATACATATTAGTAAGATTCGACATTTATAGTTAAAACAATCATTAGGAAATAAAAAATCGCACTCTTATGAAGAATGCGATTTTTTGTAGTAGTCGGACGTGTCAGAGAAGTCTGGCACGCAGGACAACTTGTATTTACTCAGCAGCCTCAGCAACTGGAGCTTCTGCTGCAGGAGCCTCTGCCTTAGGCGCAGCCTTCTTACCAGCACGACGTGTGGTCTTCTTAGCCGCAGCCTTAGGAGTCTTGAGCATGTTCTCGTTGTAGTCAACGAGTTCGATGATACACATCTCAGCAGCATCACCAAGACGGAAACCAGTACGGAGGATACGTGTGTAGCCACCTGGACGGTTAGTGATCTTCTCTGCTACGTTTTGGAAGAGCTCGGTAACAACCTCTTTTTGTTTGAGTTTAGCGAAGACGAGACGGCGGTTAGCTGTGGTGTCCTCTTTTGCATGGGTAAGGAGTGGCTCTACATACATGCGGAGCGCTTTTGCCTTAGCCAAAGTGGTCTTAATACGCTTGTGCATGATGAGTGAGCAAGCCATATTAGAAAGCATTGCATGACGGTGCGCAGCTTTACGACCAAGATGATTGAATTTCTTATTATGTCTCATTTTTGTTTTACTTTTTGTTTAGATCGCTACGCTGTTAGAGGTTAGACCACTATGTTGTTAGATCACTCACTTCGTTCGTTGTTAGACTCTAGGATCTCTCAGCCCGAAGGGCGGTCTAACAGCCAAAGGCGGTCTCACTTCTCTCAGCGCATAGCGCGGTCTTATTAATTAATCATTAAGTTTGTATCTGCTAATATCCATGCCAAACGCAAGACCGTTCTTCTCGAGGAGTTCGTCGAGCTCGGTGAGTGATTTCTTACCGAAGTTGCGGAACTTGAGGAGGTCAGAACGATGATACTTCACCAATTGACCGAGTGTGTCCACCTCAGCAGCTTTCAAGCAGTTGAGTGCGCGGACAGAGAGGTCCATATCAATGAGGCGTTGGTTGAGCAATTGACGCATCTTGAGGTGCTCTTCGTTGAGCGCATTGTCCACTGGTTTACTGTGGTCCTCAATCACGATACGTTCTTCAGAGAAGAGCATGAAGTGATAGATAAGGAGCTTAGCAGCCTCAGTGAGTGCGTTTTGAGGAGTGATAGAGCCGTCAGTAGTGATTTCAAGAGTAAGTTTTTCGTAATCAGTACGTTGCTCTACACGGTAAGGGTCAATGCTATATTTCACATTGCGAATTGGAGTATAGATGCTATCAATAGCCAAAACACCAATAGCATCGTTTGCTTGATGATTTTCATCAGCAGACACGTAACCACGTCCCTTATTGATATTGATTTCAATCTCAAAATCAGCGGTTTCGTCCATTTCTGCGAGCAACAACTCTGGGTTGAGCACGTCGAATGATTGGAGGTAGCTATTGAGTTCACCCGCCAAGAGAAGGTTGTTACCCTTCACGTGCATGCGAATGGTCTCTTCGGTAGCTGCCAATCCCTCTTTGCGGATGAAACGCACTTGCTTGAGGTTAAGGATAAGATTGGTCACGTCGGTGATAACACCAGGGATAGTAGCAAATTCATGATCAATACCATTGATCTTAATAGAGCAGATAGCAAAGCCTTCGAGTGAACCGATAAGGACACGACGAATCGCATTACCAACTGTGATACCATAACCCGGTTCAAGCGGACGGAACTCAAAAACTCCGTGATCTTTGCTTGAATCCAACATGATCACCTTTTCAGGTTTAATAAAATCTAATATTGCCATGAATTTAATTATTATTTAGAGTACAACTCGACGATTAATTGCTCCTTGATGTTCTCAGGGATATCCTCACGCTGTGGGATATTGAGGTATTTACCTGCTTTCTCAGCTTCGTTCCACTCGAGCCAGCTATATTTACTGTGGTTGAAACCATCCAAAGAAGCAGCGATTACCTCAAGCGATTTAGCTTTCTCACGAACAGCTACGACTTGACCTGGTTTTACTTCGTATGAAGGGATGTTTACCACTTTGCCATCTACAGTGATGTGGCGGTGGCTAACCAATTGACGAGCAGCTGCACGTGTAGGCGCGATACCAAGACGGTAAACGATGTTATCCAAACGAGACTCCAAGAGTTGGAGAAGGATCTCACCAGTAATACCTTTGATACGTGAAGCCTTAGCAAAAAGGAGACGGAATTGACGCTCAAGTACACCGTAGGTGTATTTAGCTTTTTGCTTTTCAGCGAGCTGAGTACCATACTCAGACATTTTTTTGCGACGGTTTACACCGTGTTGTCCTGGAGCGTAGTTACGTTTGTCAAGCACTTTGTCAGGGCCGAAGATAGCCTCTCCGAAACGACGTGCGATACGTGATTTTGGTCCAATATATCTTGCCATTTTCTTACGTTTTTAATAGTTAAACAATTATACACGACGACGTTTAGGAGGACGGCAACCATTGTGAGGCATAGGAGTAACGTCAACGATTTCGGTTACTGCGATACCAGCGTTAGCGCACGCACGGATAGCGCTCTCACGGCCTTGTCCAGGACCTTTAACATACGCTTTTACTTTGCGCAAACCGAGGTCGAAAGCGACCTTTGCGCAATCCTCAGCAGCAGTTTGAGCTGCATATGGAGTATTCTTTTTAGAGCCACGGAAGCCCATTTTACCAGCAGATGACCAAGAGATAACTTGACCTTCGCCGTTAGCGATTGTAACAATCACATTGTTGAAAGAAGACATTACGTGAAGTTGACCAACACCGTCAATCTTTACAACGCGCTTCTTAGCTGCAACAGTTTTCTTTGCCATAATTGATAGATATTA
>CAMEKM010000030.1 GCA_945921355.1 uncultured Bacteroidales bacterium | reverse complement strand
CAAAGAGGTGATGGACAAGCTGCCAATGGAGTTTGCCGTGGAGGCGCAGAAACTGCTGCAAGTCAGCCTTGAGGGCTCTGTAGGATGATCGTATTAATAGATAATAACTGCTAACTATTTATATAGCTATGAATGATTTTTTGAAATTTGCCGTAGATAAAGGCATGAACTCGATGCATGTGGAGAAGACGATGAATGCATCGGCGAGTTATATCAGTCCATCTATTTTGGAAGAGCGCCAACTGAATGTTACCCAGATGGATGTATTTTCCCGTCTGATGATGGATCGTATTATCTTCCTCGGGACCGAGGTCAACGATTATACTGCCAACGTGATTCAAGCACAATTATTATACTTGGATTCTGTGGATTCGGAGCGCGATATTAGTATCTATCTGAACACTCCTGGTGGCAGCGTCTATGCAGGATTGGGTATTTATGACACAATGCAGTTTATTGGTTCGCGTATAGCTACCATCTGTACGGGTATGGCAGCGAGCATGGGTGCCGTACTGCTGGTGGCAGGCGAGAAAGGTATGCGTGCTGCGTTGCCACATAGCCGCGTGATGATTCACCAACCATTGGGTGGTATCCAAGGTCAAGCATCCGATATTGAGATTACTGCGCGCGAGATACTGAAGTTGAAAGATGAGTTGTATCAGATTATCTCCGATCACTCTGGTCAAACGATGGATAAGATTCGCCAAGATGCTGACCGCGATTATTGGATGACCGCTAACGAGGCGCTTGAGTACGGAATGATTGATAAGGTATATACTAAAAAGTAGTTTAGTGAACGCTTCGCTACTGTTTAGAGTTTAGTGTTTAGAGTTTAGTGTTTAGAGAAAATGGGAAATAAGAAACAAGAGAAATGTGCGTTCTGCGGGCGCGAGATGAAGGATTTGTTTCGCGCAGAAATTCCAGGCGTGTATATCTGCCACGAGTGCATCGAGGCAGGGCACAAGATGATCATGGAGATGCAGGTGCAGAAAGCACAGAATTCAGAAATAGAAGGATTAGAATTATCGACCCTACCTAAACCTGCAGAGATTAAGGCCTTTCTTGACCAATACGTAATTGGTCAGGATGAAGCCAAACGCTACCTTTCCGTGGCGGTGTATAACCACTACAAACGCGTGCTCCAACCCAAAGATGACAACGGTGTGGAGATAGAGAAAAGCAATATTCTATTGGTAGGCTCTACGGGTACGGGCAAGACGCTGCTTGCTCGCACGATTGCCAAACTGCTGAAAGTGCCATTTGCTATTGTGGATGCAACTGCGTTGACCGAAGCCGGATATGTGGGTGAGGATGTGGAGTCGCTATTGGTTCGCCTGCTGCAAGATGCGGACTATGACTTGCAGAAAGCACAGCGCGGAATCGTGTTTATTGATGAGATAGACAAGATAGCCCGTAAGAGCGAGAACCCAAGTATCACGCGTGATGTGTCGGGCGAAGGTGTGCAACAGGGTTTGCTGAAACTGCTGGAAGGTTCGGTGGTGAATGTACCTCCTCAAGGTGGAAGAAAGCATCCAGAGCAAGAGTTTATCCATGTGGATACACGCAATATATTATTTATCTGCGGTGGTGCGTTTGACGGTATCGAACGCAAGATAGCACAGCGTATGAATACGCAGGTGGTGGGTTTTGATGCACAGAAGAAGGCACAAAAGATTGACAAAGATAATCTGCTGCAATATGTAGCCCCACAGGACTTGAAGTCATTTGGATTGATTCCTGAGATTATCGGTCGTCTGCCTATCTTGACCTACCTGCGTCCATTGGACAAACAGGCACTGCGCAATATCCTCACGGAACCCAATAATGCCATTGTAAAGCAATACAAGAAACTGCTTGAGATGGATGGCTATCAACTGAGTTTTGCGGATGATATGCTGGACTACGTGGTGGACAAAGCTTTGGAAAACAAACTAGGAGCTCGTGGACTGCGCGGACTGATGGAGACGGTGATGATGGATGTGATGTTTGACCTACCGTCATCGAAAAGCCGAAAGAAGAGTTTTGAGGTAACTAAAGCCTATGCACAAGAGCGCATAGAGAAAGCCGATATCTATCAATTGAGAATGAAGAATTAAGAAATTTTGAATGATATGAAAAAAGCACTGATTATGATAACCATGGTAGCAACATTAGCAGGTTGTTGCACAAAGAAGCCACATTATGAACATGTGGATGAGTATCCGGTGAAACAAGGTTCGTTGGAGGAGATGATGTATTCACCAGAGCAAACCACATTCTCTGTATGGAGCCCTAATGCGGATACGGTTTATCTGAATTTGTATGCAG
The DNA here is from genome assembly GCA_945921355.1 of uncultured Bacteroidales bacterium. Lineage (GTDB taxonomy): Bacteria > Bacteroidota > Bacteroidia > Bacteroidales > Paludibacteraceae > Colicola. The sequence continues at coordinate 17,846 of CAMEKM010000030.1, read as the reverse complement.
ATGCTACTACTGTAGCCCCATTGCAAACACTCCCTATGTGTCGTCAGAAAGATGGCAGTTGGGTAAAGACGGTAAAAGGTGACTTGAATGGTCAGTTCTATACCTTTAAGGTAGTAGAACATAGTTCGCGTTGGACATTGCACGAGACTCCAGGTATCTTTGCAAAGGCTGTCGGCGTGAATGGTCGTCGTGGAGCGGTGATTGACCTCGATAGTACCAATCCAGAAGGTTGGGCTGAAGATGTGCGTCCTGCTTTTGGCGGTGCGAAAGATGCGATTATCTATGAGATGCACCACCGCGATATGACTATCCATGAGACTTCAGGGGTAAAGAACAAAGGTAAGTTTATCGGTTGGACCGAGCATGGCACCAAGACCGCTGAGGGTTTGGCTACAGGTATAGATCATTTGGTAGAGTTAGGTGTGACCCATGTACAGATATTGCCATCGTATGACTACGGATCAGTGGATGAAACTCGTTTGAGCGATAATAAATACAACTGGGGTTATGACCCAGTGAACTACAACGCTCCCGAGGGTGGGTATAGCACCAATCCATATGACCCTGCTACTCGTATTCGCGAGATGAAGCAGATGATTCAAGCATTGCATAAAGCAGGTATTCGCGTGATTATGGACGTGGTGTATAACCATACGTTCAATGTGGAGAATAGCAATTTTACGCAGACCTGCCCTGATTACTTCTACCGCTTGACAGAGAATGGCGAATTAGGTAATGCGTCGGGTTGCGGCAATGAGACTGCTAGTGAGCGTGCTATGATGCGTAAGTTTATCATTGAGTCTTGTCGCTATTGGATTGAGGAGTATCATATGGACGGTTTCCGCTTTGACTTGATGGGTATTCACGATGTGGAGACTATGAACCAAGTACGCGCGATGATGGATAGTATTGACCCAAGTTTGTTGCTCTACGGTGAAGGTTGGGCTGCAGGTACGCCACTTTACAACGGCGATTCGCTGTGTATGAAGGCCAACATGCAGAAGTTGCCAGGTATTGGTGCTTTCTGCGATGATATGCGTGATGCATTGCGTGGTCCGTTCTCCGATAACAACAAGGGTGCGTTCCTCGTTGGCGAGAAGGGACATGAGGAGAGTATTAAGTTTGGTTTGGTGGGTTGCATTAACCATCCAGAGGTGGATATGGAGCAAGTGAACTACTCTAAGCAAGCATGGACGAGCCAACCTACTCAATCTATCAGTTACGTATCATGCCACGATGATATGATGCTTACCGACCGCCTAAAAGCGAATAAACGTCTTCGCCCAGGCGAGTTGCAAAAACTCAGCAAACTGGCACAAACGGCAGTGTTGACTTCACAAGGTATGCCATTCCTATGGTGCGGTGAGGAGATTGCGCGCGACAAGAAGGGTGTGCACAACAGTTATTGCAGTCCTGATGCGATTAATGCGATTGACTGGTCGCTGAAGGCAGAGAATATGGACCTCTTCCAATATTATCAAGGGCTGATCGCCTTGCGTAAAGCGCACCCAGCTTTCCATATGGGAGATGCAGAGTTAGTGCGTAAGCATGTACATTTCTTGCCTGTAGAAGAAGGTGTGGTAGCATATGAGTTGAATGGTGAGGCAGTTGGCGATAGTTGGAAGACTATTGTAGTGATCTTGAATAGCAAGACCAGTAGCGCACAAGTGGCATTGCCAGAAGGTGAGTTTCGCTTTGCGTGCGTAGATGGTAAGTGCCCATACTATGGTGAGCGCATAGCGGAGAAGACCGTGCGCGTAGCACCACAATCCGCAGCAATATTGTACCTATAGGACGCCCTGCGGGCTATAGGTTATAGGTTAAAGGCGATAATGAAAAGAATATTGATATACTTGCTGCTACTGGCAGCGATGGGAATGTTGGCACAGGAAGTGCCAACATCTTTTCCTCGAAAGTTCCTGCTGGAGCACTTCACGAGTGAGAATTGCAACAATTGCCCTATGGGTATGAAATACATAGTGGAGTATCTGAACCAACAGACGACTCCATATATCTGGGTAAGTCATCATGCCATCTATGGCACAGATGAATATACACTGGATGGAAGCAATGCATTGGCCATGAACTTTATGGGTATTTATAGGGTACCAAGTGTGGTGTTTAATCGCACAGAACAAAGTGGCAAGTTGGAAGTGGGAGCTGCCACGGATTTGGTGACGTGGGTAGAGGAAGGCCGAGTGGCAGAAGGCGATACAGTGGCAGAAGCATCGGTAGAGATAGCGCACACGTATGACCCAAAGAGTCGCCAATTGGCTATAACGGTGAGTGGGCAGGTGGCCAATGTAGAGCGCAAGGAATACCTATTAACTATATTGATTAAGGAGAATCGATTGGTGGGTAAGCAGGAGGATCAGATTACATCTTGGAAGAAGGCCAATTGGTTAGAATATATGCATTCTCGCGTGGTGCGCGGCTTTGTGAATGGCACTTTTGGTAAAACTGTAGAGGTGAAGAATCAAGCATATAGTTATTCAACTACTTACCAGATGGATAAGGATTGGGTGGCAGAAAATTGCTGCATTGTGGCATATATTACTCCACTAGAAAAGAAACCAATTATCAACGCAGAGCAGGTGGCTGTGGTAGCAGGTACTGAAGGCGGCGAGCAGTATGGTCCGTATGGTATCACCGAAGCCAAAGGTCCTAGCACAAGTATCAGTTTTGATAGTGTACGTGTAACGAAAATTGCGAACAACGTATTGGAAGTTCAGATGGTATCTAATAAAACAATGTCTAGCTATGTGGACATCTGCAAACAAGTAGGATATGTGTATGTCAATACCGCAGATAGCGTGCTAATGCCTGGTACCTACCCTATTCAAGAGGGCAACGAGGATGGCACTATCACAGCGGGTTATCGAGTGGATGAGGAGGAGACATTGGGAGGTTCGCGCTTGGTGTATGCGCTGTCCACAGATTTGAAAAATGGTATAGTGACACCAATCCACCTATGGCGTATGAACGCAGGCAACATGGTGTTGGACGAAAAGGGAAATATCTCGCTGGAGTTTACCACCTATAATGGTACGACGGTGACAGCGACGGCGGTGTATGATTTTTCTCCAGCGGTGACGGGTTTGGAGGAGGTAGAGAGTGCAGGTGTTCAGGGGGTCAGGAGTTCAGGAGTGAGGAAGGTGTTGCGTGAAGGGCAGTTGTTGATAGAGAAGGAAGGCGAATGGTATAGTGTACTTGGCAGTAAGGTAGCGCAATAGTGCGTTTATTGTGCGTGAATAGTGCGTAATTGACTGAGGGAATGATATGAAAACAGCGTGGTTGGAATGACCACGCTGTTTTTTGTTAGGGGACTAGTTGTACTAGTGAGACTAGGCGTTCTAGGGGTTCTAGTAGTTCTAGGGGCTCTAGGAGTACTAGGAGTACTAGGAATTCTAGTAGCACTAGGGATTCTAGGAATACTAGTTTGCTAGTTATACTAAATATTATTTTACAAGTGCGCCGTTGGTGTTGTAGGTTTCTCCGTTGCGAATGATGAGGAGCTGACCATTGATGAGGCGCTTGCTGATATTGGTATTACCAGTAGTGATATCCTCTACAGCACTTTGAGCTGGGTTGTAGTGGAGTTTGACAGACATATCGTAGGAGTTGAGTGCATCTACCTCTACTTTCATCTTGCCATCTACTTTCTCAATAGTGACAGTACCATCTACTATGCACCACAAGTTCAATGGGTCCAAGTAGCCTTCCGCATCTACAAAGCAAACATATGAAGGAAGTGGACCATCATTTGCAACACCAGGGCAAGCTAGTGTGGTACCTGATTGCCATGAAGCATTGACAGGATAAACACCAGCAGGGAGAACGATATCAGGATCAGCTACGACATTTTGATCTGCAACGAAATAGAAATCAGCAACAACTGTCTCGTCGGCATCTACCATGAACAACTCCATGAGACGATAACCGTCAGGTCTCCAGTCCTTTACATTGATGTATGAATCATGTCCAAAGGTAAACTCCAAATCCTCATCTTCCTTATCAAAAGGAATGCGCTCGCGCGCGTACAAGGTCTTGAAAGTAAGGTCATATTGTACTGCATTGTCGCAAATAAATGATGCTACCGCAGTGAGGATACCGTTATCTACGGTGACGGTCATCGTACCTTTTTGTACAGAGTATGTGTCATAGTCTTTGGTCGTACTATTCCACTCTTGGACGTAGGTCTCAGGTACATAGAAATCGTTATGGTCGAACTTACCATCGTTGTAGAAAGTACCTTCGACGCTACCATTTGTGATACGCTCAACATTGACTTTTGCCATTAAGCTACCATCTTCACTCATACCATCAAGAATGAAGATGCCACCAGACAAGGCGTTGGTGAACTCTACAGCCTCTTCGTCGTTAATTCCATCGAAGGTACAAGTAACGGTCTTAGTAGGAACAGGTACAGCGTAGAACATGGAGATGTTGTATCGGCATGAGTCGAAACCAAGTACGGAAGCAGTAAGGAAGGTAGTATCGTTGCGTTGAGAAACTTTACCTGATACTTCTGCAAAATCTACAGCGATATCCTCAGGCAGACCATTCGCATCTTTCGTGTGGTGGATGATGAATGTTTGTTCCATACCCAAATTGGTGCGCTCGAAGTTGCCACCCATCTCCAATACTTGGTCGATTTTGAAGATATCAAATGCTACCGAATACTCGCCATTGTAATTAGCTAACTGTACCTCTTTTGAACCGAGTGGATCAAGATAGAAATAGGACTTAGCTGAATTGGTGAAAGTGAGGTCAATTGATCTTGCCTCTTCTACGCCATAAATGAGGTGCATGATATAGTATTTGTGATCGGTACCGAGCATTTCAATCTCTACTTGATAGCCCTTGATAGCGTTGCCAGTAACCTTGAGGGTACACATCAGAGAGGTAAGTTCTTTACCCGTTTTGAGGTCTGTGAGATATACATATGCCTTGTCGTCTGAATAGGTAGCAGGTGTAGTGATTCGGTTGGCATTGTATCCCGCCATGATCTTATAGTTGGCATTGTTGGCAGTGATGAGAATAGTGGCATCGGACATGCCATAACTATCGTCAATGAGCATGTTGTTGCATGTAAATTCTACTGTATCTGTAGGCACAACAGGTGCCTCCATAGCGACATTGTAGAAGATAGCGTCAGTAGTCAATGCCTCGAACATGAATACATAGGAAACACCCCCCTCCATATTAGGTGAGCTGAAGATAATACCTTCAAGATTCATAATCTCATAGGATACACCGCGATGCACTAATTTGGCATTTTCGGTATCCATGCTTTTGTGGGTATAATAGCCAACAACACCTGTCTCGGTGAAGAAGGTCAAGTCCACATCCATAGTGTCGTTCTTACCAGCAATACGCACACGGTTTTCCTCTGGGGTTACTGTGCAGTTTAGGATAGCTACATCGTATTTCGCTATTGGACGGATGATAGTATGCTCGGCATGCACCTTGAAGTAGCCATACTCTTCTCCGCCAACACCTTTGGTTACCAGCATAAGGGCATCTAAGGTGAATTTAACGAGGCTTTCACTTAGTTTGTCCTCTTGGATTGTCAGCTGGCAAGTCTTGTAGTAGTGGGTTTTATCGTTTGCCTCTGGGAATATACACCAAGATAACCGTTCTTTGAGGTCTTTCTCTGTGTAGGTACCTGCTGGGGTTTCAGGAGACGCTCCATAGATGTCAAAAATGAATTGGTAGCGGTCATTGCTAAGCGAAATATACCAATCGCCACCGACAACAACTGTATCGCCATTACGGTTTACGATGGTATCAATAGGTGTGTATATAGGATCATCGTAGAATGATCTAAAGATGACTTCAGTCGTGTCATGTTGGGTCGATGTAGGTTCATCTGCAAGTGTAGCCTGCTGAGGTGCTGGTTGTTGGAGTGCCTTGATCGTGTTGCTCAAGCGCTCTGTAGCCATCAGCGACTTTAGGGCTTGTGGTTTGGTGGTCCATGTTGCTTGTGCAACTGCTGTCAGAGATATGGCAGCCACCATGAGAAATGTAAAAAATCGTTTCATTGTCTTAATCATTTATTGTTAGTTTATTGTATTTGTATTCCTTGTGCATTGTACTCGGTACCATCTTTGTGGATAATCAGTTGACCATTGCGGATGTATTTGTGGGTATTGGATATTGGAGAATGGACATTTGGAAGTGAAGTTGATATTGAACCATCATATATGAGGTGCATGATGTAGTATTTGTGATCGGTACCGAGCATTTCAATCTCTACTTGATAGCCCTTGAAAGGGTTGCCAGTAACCTTGAGGGTACACATCATAGAGGTAAGTTCTTTACCCGTTTTGAGGTCTGTGAGATATACATATGCCTTGTCGCCTGAATAAGTAGCAGGAGATGTGATTCGGTTTGCATTGTATTCCGCCATGATCTTATAGTTGGCATTGTTAGCAGTGATGATGATAGTGGCATCGGACATGCCATAACTATCGTCAATGAGCATGTTGGTGCATGTAAATTCTACTGTATCTGTAGGTACAATAGGTGCCTCCATAGCGACATTGTAGAAGATAGCGTCAGTAGTCAACGCCTCGAACATGAATACATAGGAAACACTCCCAGCCATATTCGGTGAGCTGTCAATCATACCTTCAAGATTCATAATCTCGTAGGATACACCGCGATGCACTAATTTGGAATTTTCGGTATCCAGGCTTTTGTGGGTATAATAGCCAACAACACCTGTCTCGGTGAAGAAGGTCAAGTCCACATCCATAGTGTCGTTCTTACCAGCAATACGCACACGGTTTTCCTCTGGGGTTACTGTGCAGTTTAGGATAGCTACATCGTATTTCGCTATTGGACGGATGATAGTATGCTCGGCATGCACCTTGAAGTAGCCATACTCTTCTCCGCCAACACCTTTGGTTACCAGCATAAGGGCATCTAAGGTGAATTTAACGAGGCTTTCACTTAGTTTGTCCTCTTGGATTGTCAGCTGGCAAGTCTTGTAGTAGTGGGTTTTATCGTTTGCCTCTGGGAATATACACCAAGATAACCGTTCTTTGAGGTCTTTCTCTGTGTAGGTACCTGCTGGGGTTTCAGGAGACGCTCCATAAAAGTCAAAAATGAATTGATAGCGGTCGTTCCTAAGCGAAATATACCAATCGCCACCGACAACAACTATATCGCCATTACGGTTTACGATGGTATCAACAGGTGTGTATATAGGATCAGCGTAGAATGATCTAAAGATGACTTCAGTCGTGTCATGTGTAGCCATCAGCGACTTTAGGGCTTGTGGTTTGGTGGTCCATGTTGCCTGTGCAACTGCTGTTAGAGATATGGCAGCCACCATGAAACATGTGAAAAATCGTTTCATTGTCTTAATCATTTATTGTTAGTTGTATGCCTTGTGCATAAATAGGCGACAAAGGTAGTAAAAATTTGCAAGATATGCAAAAAAAGCATGCTTTTTTTTTGTTTAGTGGATGCTTCGCTACTGTTTAGTGGTTAAAGGATAGGAATAAAAATAGGCTCCCTCGTGGTGAGGAAGCCTATTTAATTATGAATTATGAGTTATGAATTATGAAGTACGAATACTTCTAAATCCACCATTCTTAATTACTTCAAGGTAGTACCTTGAGCGTTGTACTCTTTACCATCACGGTTGATGATAAACATACCGTTCTTAATCACCTTAACGGCCTTAGCATCAAGTTGTACGTTGTCAAGACCTGTGCCAGGACCTTGTGGCAATGTACCAGTAAGCGTTACGTTGTAAGTTTTACCAGTAGCGTAGCTGGAGAACGTACCTTCGAGAGAAGCCACACCATTTTCAATAGTGATAGTAGCAGGACCACGAGCAGCGTCCACCCAGTTAACATCGTCACCGATAGAGAGCCAGCATTCTGAATACTCTTTGAACTCTACCTCTTCGAAGCCAGAAACCTCTACTTTAAGTGGAGCACCTTCCCATGTAGCATTGAAGAATGCTATTGCACTTTCTTCGTTAACATCAATCGCAACATTTTCCAACTCAATTGCTATAGGAGGAAGAGCATACATCTTGAGATCTAATGCAACGTACAGTGTTACGCCTTCTTCTACAGCAGAAGCGTGAACAATACCAGCAAATACTTCGCCCTTCTCTGGGTCAACAGACTTGGTGATAGAACCATCTATAACGGTGAGTTCCGTACCACCGAAGGTCATATATGCGCTCTCAACGTTTACTTCGTAAGCTTTCTCCTCGCCTGTGTAGTTGTTGAGGAAGAGCATAACTTCAGCACCTGCCTTATCGTTGCTACCCATGAGTTGCAAATAGGTTACACCCTCTATAGGCATTTCCGTTGTGGTCAAGTTGCTGATTTCAAGTTCCAGAGGAATCCAGTCGATTTCTGGCTCACCAGGAGTTTGAGCTGCGAGGTATGCAGGTCCCCATTTTTCTGGTTTACCAGCCTCGGTGAAGTCGATACCTGTAGCACCGTATTGACCAGGAGCAGCATTGAAGAATGCGTGTACAGCCCAACGCCAGCCACTCTCGTTAGCAGCAGCCATATCGGTGCTCAATGTTACACGAGCAGCAGTTGCTACTGACAATACGTAGTCACCCAACCACTTGTACTCAGATGCAGCGTCAGTCATAATCTCTTGCATCTTTGCAGCAGCGAAAGTAGAAACTTTGTCGATTGGTTGGTCAGCACGTTGGAGACCATAATAAGTGTTGTAATAAGGTTTGAATGCTTCCCACAACTCCTTATTGGTTGGAACTGTTGTCGCAAAACTCATCACTGAGATGAGCATTGCCGAAAGAAATAACGTAAATTTCTTCATAATAATTTGAATTTTGGTTAATAATATGGTTAACTATTTTGTTATTACATACTAATCAAGTTGCAAAGGTAGATAAAAAAAATGAAACTACCAAATGAAAATTGCATTTTTTTGTTTTTTTTGTAGAAAAAAGGTATTTTTATGGAGATATAAACTCTGCGCTATAGGACGGTGCAAGCGCTTGTAGGGTAAGGGATACTATGCGACTGTTCGGTTGTTCCTTGCTTTTTAACCGCTATATCTAACGTGTATCTAACGTATATGTTACGTATATCCTACGTATATGATACGTAATTAACAAGGAAATACATAAGACAAGGAATAGAAGCAATAGGCAGTACAAAAAAAGACAACCACTCATGTGAGTGATCGTCTTGTGGTCCTGCTTGGGCTTGAACCAAGGACCCCCTGATTATGAGTCAGGTGCTACTAACCAACTGAGCTACAGGACCCCGCGCGTAAAGTGCGCTCACTATTTCTTTTGTAACTTTACAGCATCGCGTTGCTCTTTGGTCAATTCAGGAATAACCAATACTTGACCTTCTTGCAACTTGTCTGGATTCGACAATACATTTGTGTTGGCGTTGTATATATATTTCCAGCATAAAGCATTGCCATATTGTGCCTTTGCGATACTGCCTAACGTCATGCCTTTTTTTACAACAATAGTCTTAGCTATTGCTGGTACTTCATCCTTGCAATTTGTTGCTTTGGTTTCCTCTTCTGTAGCTAATTTTTGCGAAATAGCATCCAACTCCTCCTTGTTAATGAGGCGAATCTCTGCACGACGATTAGGAGCATACGCACCTGTACTACGCTTACCTTTGATGATGCCACCGCTATGTCCGACTATACGCTCTGCTGCTATTCCATACTCGTCTTTCAACTCAGCCACCACCTTATCCACACGTGCATTGGTCAATGTTTTGTTGTAAGCTACCGATCCTGTATTGTCTCCGTATGCAACAACCTCCAAGCATAAATCTTGATTAGCTTTAATCTGTGTAGCAGCTTGTTGAATGGCTTTCAAAGCATCATCATCCAATACAGACTTATTGAGTTCGAAATAAACATAGTATACATTATTCATAACAGGAGCTGCCACGTCCTCCTTCACCACCACAGTGTCGAATACTACGATTGTATCGCGCTTGCGTGGCTCGCTCGCAAGAACCTCTTGCACGATAGGCTCTACACTTTCTGAGATATTATCTCTCAGCTGATTGACATATTGCAACTCGCTATCCTTATTCAATACGTGAGGTTTCTTTTGGCTATTAAACTTGTAACGAACAGATAGGGCAACATCAACGATACCATCATTGTTCGTGCCCTTAAGAATACCATCCATAGCATCACTCGTAATAGCATAGGAATACATCCCTTTCAAACCTAAAGCTACACTCTTGCTTACGTTAAATTGGAAATCAGCACCTACCACCACCAATGGCACAAAAGCTTTGCCGTTGGCAACATAGGTTGTATCCACCAAATTATATCCAGCACCACCTCCTGCAATAAGATTCAACGCGAAAATTTTGCTGGGAGTATACGGACGCCATACGTTGAAAATATCGAATGTTACGAACGCATGCGCACGGTGCATCTGCCCCTTGAAAAGTATCTTATCATCTTGCTTTACTCGATGCATCGAATACATATACTCCATACCAAGTCCCCAAGTGGTATTAAAGTTATACGTAAAACCTAAACCAACTGAAGGCGCAAAAAATGGATTTGTATTACGTCCTAAATCTCCGTCAAATAAATTTCCACCAGCATCCAAGAACAAACTCCAATTAGCCGTATTTGGCTTAGCAAGAGCTATGGTATTCATCTCATTATTTGACATCACTTGGGTTGTATCGTTTGCATGTAACTCTTGAGCTGCACACAAAACCATACCGCATACCAATACGGCTACTCTACTCGTAAAAGTGCGAAATATGGTTGTCATAGGACTCGTTTTCATGTCGATTTTTCACAATTTGGCTGCAAAGGTACTATTATTTTTTGATTCTACCAAGAAAATTAAGAAAAAAACGCTTTTTTTTTGCTTTTTGTTGCAAATATGCAAAGATTTTGGTAACTTTGCAAACTCAAATAGGGTATTTTTGGCTTAAAAACTATAAAACATACTGATATATATTTAATTATGGAAATTCTAAAACATATGCTTGAGCGCGCACAAGCTAATCCGCAGCGCATCGTGCTACCTGAGGGCGACGAACCTCGCACATTAGAGGCAGCAAATATCATCCTTCGTGACAAAATTGCCAATCTCATCTTGATTGGCGACCCTGCCGTCATTAACCAAATGGCGGAAGAAAAGGGATACGAGCATGTATTAAAAGGCGAAAACCTAACTATTTTCAACCCACTTACTGACCCTAAGATGCCAGAGTATGCCAATCTGCTTTTTGAGCTTCGCAAAGCCAAAGGTATGACCCTTGAGCAAGCTACTGAGAAAGTGAAAGACCCACTCTATTTGGGCTGCTTGATGATTAAGAACGGTGATGCTGACGGCGAGTTGGCAGGTGCGCGTGGTACTACTGCTGACACTATCCGCCCTGCATTCCAGATTCTCAAAACACGTCCAGGCGTACATATTGTATCGGGTGCGTTCTTGATGTTCACACCTGCCAAGCACTTAGGCGAAAATGGCTTCCTCGTGTTTGCCGACTGCGCAGTGAACCCATGTCCTTCTGCACAAGAGTTGGCGGAGATAGCTGTGACCACAGCCGAGACTGCCAAAGCACTCGGAGGTATTGATCCACGTGTAGCGATGCTCAGCTTCTCCAGCAAGGGTAGTGCAAAGCACGAACTGGTGGACAAGGTGACCGAAGCCACTCGCATTGCACACGAGATGGCACCAGAATTGGCACTCGATGGCGAACTGCAATTGGATGCAGCGCTCGTGGAGAGCGTAGGTGCACAAAAAGCCCCAGGTTCGCCAGTAGCAGGCAAAGCCAATGTGCTTGTTTTCCCTGACCTGCAAGCAGGCAATATCGGTTACAAACTGGTAGAGCGCTTCTCAGGCGCAGATGCTGTAGGACCAATCTTGCAAGGTATTGCTGCACCAGTCAATGACCTTAGCCGTGGCTGCAAAGTACAAGACATCGTGCAAATGGTCATCATCACCGCCAACCAAGCCATTGGCATGCGCTAACGCATGCAGAACGGTCTTTGACCTATAGGACGCTTCGCTATAGGACGCCCTGCGGGCTATAGGTTATAGGCAAAGGAAAAAGAATTAACCAAAAAAACACAATAAAAAACATGAAAATCTTAGTATTAAACTGTGGTAGTAGCAGTATTAAGTACAAACTTTTTGATATGGACACCCATGCAGTAATGGTATCGGGTGGAGTAGAGAAAATCGGTTTGCCTGATGCTTTCTTGCAAATCAAATTGGCAAATGGCGAGAAAGTGAAAATCGAACAACCAATGCCAGAGCATACTGTGGGTATTCAATTGATTTTGAATAGTCTGGTTGATGAGAAGATTGGTTGCATCACTTCACTAGAAGAGATACAAGCAGTTGGTCATCGCGTGGTGCATGGCGGCGAGAAATTCAACAAGTCTGTACTTATTACCCCAGAGGTAAAGGAGATGATTGTCAAGTGCGTAGAGCTCGCTCCATTGCACAACCCAGCCAACCTCAAGGGTGTTGAAGCTATTGAGACAGCATTGCCTGGTGTACCACAAGTAGCTGTATTTGATACTGCATTCCACCAAACCATGCCAGACGAGGCATATATGTACGCTATCCCATACGAACTGTACGAAAAGTACGCCATCCGTCGTTATGGTTTCCACGGTACCTCCCACCGCTATGTGTCCGCACGCGTATGCGAATATTTAGGTGTGGACCCTAAGCAAACTAAGGTCATCACTGCGCACATCGGCAACGGTGGTAGTTGTACGGCTGTGCTGAATGGTCAATCTGTGGACACCTCTATGGGCTTAACTCCACTCGAGGGTTTGATGATGGGTACTCGCGCAGGCGATATGGACCTCGGCGCTGCTACCTATATCATGGAAAAGGAAAACCTCTCTACAGCCGAGTTCTCCAACCTCATGAACAAGAAATCTGGCTTGATGGGCGTCAGTGGTATCTCCAGCGATGCACGTGATATTGATGCGGCTATCAAAGAGGGTAACCAACGTGCCGACTTAGCTCGTCGTATGTTCATCTACCGCGTGAAGAAATACATCGGTGCCTACGCTGCGGCTATGAATGGCGTAGATGTGTTGGTGTTCACAGGCGGTATCGGCGAAAACGATGTTTATATACGTGGGGAAATTATCAAGGGCTTGACCTATCTTGGCATAGAATTTGATGAAAGCAAGAATGCAGTGCGTGGTGAAGAAGCTATCCTGTCTGCTCCTAATAGCAAGGTGACCGTTTGTGTCATTCCTACCGATGAAGAGTGGATGATTGCTTCCGACACCCAAGCATTGATTTAAGATTAAGAAACTATTGTTGAACCAAGAATCAGGAACCAAGAACAAGGACAAACCAGTTTTGACTCTTGGTTCTTGAATCCTGCCTCAAAAAATTAAGAACCTTGAAACCTATCATTTATCAGTTGCTACCTCGCACATTTACTAACTACAACGAAACGCGTCGTCATAGAGGTAGCATGCAAGAGAACGGTTGCGGTACGCTGAATGCGATCACAACCAAGGCATTGAACGCCATTCACGATCTGGGGGCCACCCATGTGTGGTACACAGGTATCATACGCCATGCCACTGCCATGTACAACACCCCTAGTATTGTCAAGGGGCTAGCTGGTAGTCCATATGCCATCACCGATTACTACGATGTACATCCCGACTTGTGCGAGGATAAACGTCGTCGTATGAAGGAGTTTACCGATTTAGTAGAACGTACTCATAAGGCAGATATGGGCGTGATTATCGACTTTGTACCTAACCACGTATCCCGCGAGTATCACTCTACTGCTCACCCTCGTGGAGTAGTGGATTTGGGTGCAAATGATAATCCCGCTTGGGCATTCTCTCCGCTCAACAACTTCTACTATATGCCAGGGCAAAAGTTCGCACCTCAGTTCGATATACAGGACTACGAGGAGTACCCAGCTCGTGCTACGGGCAACGATTGCTTCTCGGCTAACCCATCGGTCAACGACTGGTACGAGACTGTCAAACTCAACTATGGCGTCTTCTACCAAGGTGGCGGAGAAAAACAGTTTGACCCTATTCCTGACACTTGGCACAAGATGCTGCATATCTTGCTCTTCTGGGCAAGCAAGCAGGTCGATGGCTTCCGTTGTGATATGGCAGAAATGGTGCCTGTCGAGTTCTGGACGTGGGCCATTGAGCAAGTGAAAAAGGAATATCCTAATATCCTTTTCATTGCCGAAGTATATAATCCTACTCTCTACCGCGACTACCTCGCAGCAGGATTTGACTACCTCTACGACAAGGTCGGTATGTACGACTACCTGCGCGGCGTGACCAGCAAGAACTGGCCTGCCGAGGGTATTACTCAGCAATGGCAGAAGGTGGACGACATCCGTGACCATATGCTCTATTTCTTGGAGAACCACGACGAGCAGCGCATCGCCAGTGGCTTCTTCTGCGGACGAGGCATGTGTGCCGAACCTGCTATGATTGTGGCTGCTACCTTGGGTACTAACCCTGTGATGGTGTATGCTGGACAAGAGCTCGGCGAGAAAGGTATGGATGCCGAGGGCTTCTCGGGTATGGATGGCAGAACTACTATCTTCGACTATTGGGGCGTGAAGTCCCTACAAGCATGGGCTAATCATGGCAAGTTTGATGGGGCTCATCTCGACGACGAGCAGAAGAATCTGCGCCAGTTCTATCGCCAACTCTTGCGCGTAGCCCGCAGCGAAAAAGCAATTACGCAGGGCGATATGTTTGACCTCACTTATGCCCAAACCGAGGGTTTTAACAAGCACGAGCAATTTGCCTATATCCGCAAGTATAAGAAGCAGACCCTATTGGTAATCTTGAACTTCGACGACCGCCAAGTGGATATGCAGGTGCGTATCCCTCAGGAGGCATTCGAGTATTTGCAACTCGAAGCACAAGCAGAAGCCCAGGCCAAAGACCTGCTCACAGGCGAAGAATATAGCTTCCCACTCAACGCACATACCCCAGTATGCTTGTCGCTTCCTGCTTGGAAAGGAGTGATCTTGAAGATGAAAATCTAACAGCGTAGCGGTCTAACAATGCAGTGGTCTAACATCTAACAGTGAACAAAGTGAACGATCTAGCTAAGAAAATCAAACCCTATTTCAACTTGCTCCGTGTGGGCAATCTGGGCTTTTTGGCAATCTTGCTCTTTGTGATGGAGTATTGGGTGGCAACGCCGCTATTGCAGCGTGCGCTATTCTCCGAGCAGATGCCTTGGTGGATACTCACATTGTTGATTCTCAGCGTAGTATGTATTGCTGCGGGGGGATATGTAATCAATGACTATTTCGATGTCAAGATCGACCGTATCAATCGTCCCGACGACTTGATTGTCACTCGCGTCATCTCTCGCGATGCGGCTATGCTCATGTTCCAGGTGCTTACTGCTGTAGGCATTGTCTGCGGTGGAGTCGTGTCGTGGTGGGCACGCAGTTGGACGCTGCTCTTTATCTATATCGTCATTCCTGGACTGTTGTGGTTCTATTCGGCTAGCTACAAGCGTATGTTCTTAATAGGCAACCTGATTGTGGCTTTTGTATCAGCTATCGTACCATTGTTGGTAGCTATCGTGAATGCTGACCACCTTCGTCACCTCTATGGCGAAACGCTCGCATACACTCCTATCGTGGGCGAGCTCTATATATGGCTTAGTGGTTTTGCGGCGTTTGCTTTCTTGATGACTTTAGCCCGTGAGATGGTCAAAGATATCGAGGATATCGAAGGCGACCGTGAGATGGAGTGTCGCACGCTGCCTATTGTTTGGGGCGAAAAGTGGACCAAGATTATCGTCACTGCTTTGGTGATAGGTATCATGGCGTTGATTGCTTATATTGGTTGGGCGGTATTGCCTTTCCCTGCTGCTTGGAACACCTTCACTTGCCGTTATCTGGTGTTCGGACTGATGGTACCATTGGTGTGTGTCTTGGTGCTTCTGTGGTTCGCCAAGTCCCCTCGTGAGTTCCGCACGGTGCAACAAGTCCTTAAGTTCGTGATGTTCATGGGCGTCCTCTTCTCCTATGTCATTGCCACCAACCTTTAAACTTTTAAAACAAGCGCGTTAGCGCATGGAACTTTTGAAACCGATTAATATCATCCTTGGCTCTCAGAGCCCTCGTCGTCGCGAGTTGATGGCGGGGCTGGATATCCCTTTCACTTGTGTCACTATTGATGCCGATGAGTCGTATCCTGCCGATCTCAAGGCAGGGAATATACCTATGTATATATCTCGCGCGAAGGCGCGCGCATACGCGAGTGAGCTCAAGGATAACGATCTGCTGATTACTTCTGATACGATTGTTTGGCTCAATGGCGAGATGCTGGGCAAACCGCAAGATGAAGCGGATGCCAAACTTATGCTATCGCGCCTAAGCGGTCAAACCCACGAGGTATATACCGCAGTCTGCTTCACTTGGTTAGACACCACTCTAAACCACGCTACACAACCCTATACCACGCTACACCACTCCTTCGTCGATTGCACCAAAGTCACATTCAAGACCTTTTCTGAGGAGGAAATTGACTATTATATCAGCAAATATCGCCCACTAGACAAAGCGGGTGCTTATGGCGTACAAGAGTGGATAGGTTATATGGGAGTTACAAAAATGGAGGGATCCTATTTCAATGTCATGGGATTCCCCATCTCTCGTGTCTATGCCACCCTCCGAGAGCTATCTATTCTATAAATCCTCTCCTACTTTTCACCTTTACTACTTACCCACGAATCATGTCAAAATACTTCAAAATAGGGGAACTCTGCCAATCGCTATTGTATGATTCGCTAAGCAAGTATAAGCGTTTGACTAAGCTACTGAAGGTAACGTTTAATCTGCACTAAATGATGGGTTAACTCACCATTGGATAGATGAATACCCATAGCATCTATATCATCCACATGCACGCATCCCGAACAGTGAATGATTGTTTTATTATCCAACAGTAATCCTACATGCGAGATATTGGTGGCTTCTGGGTCGCGGTCGGCGTGGTCAAAGAACGCCAAATCGCCTGGTTGAGCTTCTACCAACGATGCCACTGCTATTCCTTGGGAAATCTGTTCACGCGCATTGCGCAGGAGGTTGATTCCAAACACGCTGTACACCACTTGCGTAAAGCCAGAGCAGTCCATTCCCATTGCGTTCTTACCGCCCCAAAGATATGGGGTGTTCAATAATGTCTGCGCAATTGCACTAACATTGTTCAGAAGTTCAGCGCGACTAAGGTCGCTGTTCAAAAGTTGTGTAGCATTGTTCACACAAACTGGGTCTATCAAATATTGTTTGCCAAGGACTTCGAAAGTACCGTGGACGTAATTTGGGAGGCGTGTACCGAGTGTGAGCATTAGTTCCTCGCCCGTTTCCATAGCTGTGGCTACTGCCATTGGGACAGCCACGACTGTGGTTGGTAGGTTATAGATTACAGGCGACAGGTCATAAGCAGAAGAAAGCATCTTGAAATCCACCCAACCCTCTTGTCCGTCCACGATGGAGCGAATTTTTGTCCAACGGGGCAGGCGGTCAAGGAGTTCGCATACTTCGCCGAAGAGCAGTTGTGTCAGTTGCTCGCTTCCTTCGGATGGTTCTTTTCGCACAGGAGTGACTGTATAACGATTGACTATAAACATTAATGCAACAATTCCAATTGAAATATTAAAAAGACCTGCAAAGGTAGTACATTTTTTTTAATTAGGCAAGAAAATGTAGAAAGATTTGCGTATGTACGATTTTTTTACTACCTTTGCGCGATTTTTAAAGTTTAAAGACTGGAATACATGGAAATGGAAGAAAGAAGTCTCAATTTTATTGAGCAGATCGTAGAAAAAGATTTACAAGAAG